>JALOTI010000058.1 GCA_025457985.1 Leptospira sp. | reverse complement strand
TGGTACATTTTGGTTGTGGATCGGTTCTTTCCGGTTTTGCTGATCGAATCGCAATTTATGAAAGAGTTTTAGGTGCAAAGGAGATGAAGGCTTTTTTTGAAGAACGTTCGAGGAAAGGCACAGGGAAAATCACACCAATACAAACTCTTGATATTTCGAGGCTGAACAAAGAGTTTGTTTCCTATGCAAAGGACGGAAATTTAAATAATTTAAAAATAGCCATCTCTAAAGGTGCGGACGTCAACTACCAACATGAAGGTTGGACTGCACTGATGTTTGCTGCCTATTACGGACACACGTCTATCGTAAAAGAACTGATCAAAAATCGCATCAATCCACTAGTCGAAATTTCAGGTTATACGGCACAAAAATTGGCAGAGTTTCAAAACCATTCTGAGATACAAAAGCTGTTAGAAGATTATTCTAATACGGAAAGCTTTTACTTCCAAAGGAAGATGAATTTTTCTGTGAATCAAAAGTCGAGTCCTATGCCTCCAATCTGAGGTGTAGGTACAAATCGTATCTTAGATTTTTAAATGTCCTTTTTTCGACCAACTTTCTTAAGCAATTAAGATATGCCATCTAACAACGAAATGTTGCTTCCAATTCTAAACCACATTACAGAAATTCAAAAATCGATACTTGAACACACTGTCACTATTTTAGAATCGCCACCAGGTACGGGAAAAACGACAGCTTTGCCTTTGGAACTTCTGCCCTTAATTCGTCCTGGCAAAAAAATAGCCATATTAGAGCCTAGAAGGATCGCAGCGAAGAATGCTGCCGTAAGAATGAGTGAAGCTATCCATGAAAAGCCTGGTGGTAAGATTGGATACCGCGTACGTTTTGAATCTAAAATCTCAAAAGATACCCAAATTGAGTTTCTCACCGATGGAATCTTCACCAAATTGATTTTGGATGACCCAGAGTTATCGGACTATGATTTAATTTTATTTGATGAGTTTCATGAAAGAAGATTGGAAACGGATCTATGTTATGCTCTTACAAAGCGTACTACTGAGATCTTTCGATCCGACCTAAAGATTCTCATAATGTCAGCGACATTGGAAGGTAAACTATATGAGAAATTAGGAATAAAAAATCCGCCGATTCAAATTGAAGTACCCAGCCATCCTCTAGAAATTTTTTATTTAGGAAGTTCCGAGAAAAGATTAGAAGATCGGCTCTTAGATCTGATCCCAAAAGCAATCAAACAGTTAGACGGTGACATACTTGTATTTTTATCAGGCAAAAGAGAAATTCAAAGTTTAACTCAAAAACTGCAATCGATTTCTGAACTGACAAACCAAACAGAGATTTTTCCCTTACATGGGAATTTAAGTTTAGAGGAACAAACCAAAGTTTTTCAGTTTTCTCAGGTAAAAAAGAGGAAAGTAGTTCTTTCCACAAACCTTGCCGAATCGTCAGTCACAGTACCAGGTGTTCGAATCGTAATCGATACGGGATTCCAAAAAAAGTCGATTTTTGAACCAGAACTTGGTAGTTCCAAACTCATTCAAACAAGAATTAGTCTATCTAGCGCCAAACAGAGATCAGGTCGGGCTGCTAGAGAAGGGAAAGGAATTGCTTACAGACTTTGGGATAAAGCAGATGAACTTGGTTTTTTAGATTTCAATGTCCCTGAGATTTTAGAGTCAGATCTTGACTCTCTCCTATTACAAACAAAACTTTGGGGAGAAAACTTAGACACACTTCCCTTCCCAGATAAACCTCAAACCTACACCATACACGAATCAATCCAAAGATTAAAAATATTAGGATGTTTGGATACTCAAGAAACAATTACTGATTTAGGAAAAGAAACTTTAAAATACCCGACCAGTGTAAGATTGGCATCTATCCTTGCCAGACTCCCTGATTCAAAAATGGATTTTCTGCCTAATTTACTTAAGCTGGACTTCTTAGTAGAATCAAATGATTCGTTGGAATTTGCCTTAGATACAAATATTCCAAATTCGTATGAATGGAAAGAGAGTTTAAAACAAGTTGAGCGTCTCAAAAAAGAATCTAAATTTGTTGCTAGAGATAATTTTGAAAACTATGGACTGGTGGAATTACTCAGTTTTGGATATTCTGACCAGTTTGCTATAAAACGCCCGAATAAATCTGCTGAATACAAATTGGCTAATGGCAAATCGATTCTTTTACAATCAAATCAGATCCAAACTCCAGAATCAATTTTGGTTTTGAAAGGTATCTCTTTTGGAGAATTACTAAAAGTTGTTTCCTATATTCCCTTATCTATCCAAAATTTTACTTCCATACATAAAGACAGACTTCAAGAAGTAACTGTAACAGAGATTCAAACCAATCAAAAGGGTGAAGAGTATTTGGTTCAGAAAACTCAGTCAAAATTTATGGAACTTGTTTTTTCTGAGAAACCTAACCAGATTCCAGATCCCAATTCGTTCAAGTCTGCATTGATTGATTATTTGAGAAAAAAAACCATCGATGATTTATTTTCAAAAGATCCACAATTGTACAGTCTGTACAAAAGAATTCATTTTTTAAACCATCACGGGATATTAAATCTCCCAATTTCGTCTGAAAACTTAATGGAAACTTTAGATGATTGGTTCTTTCCATTTTTTACCTTTGACAAACCAAAACTCGATTTATCTAACTTACCAGTCTACAAGGGTCTTTTAAGTTTGTTATCCTATGAGGATAAAAGACTATTAGACATTGAAGCACCCGAGTATTATACAGCTCCCACAGGCTCAAAAAATCCAATCGAGTATTCAGCTTCTGAAGCACAAATATCGATCAAATTACAGGAGTTATTTGGAACTAAAGAGCTCCCAAAAATAGCGGGTGGGAAGGTGGCAATTTTAGTTCAACTTCTCTCACCTGCAAAACGCCCTGTCCAAATTACAAAGGATCTAAACAGTTTTTGGAATGAAGGATATCATGAAGTTAAAAAAGAGCTGAAGGGAAAATATCCGAAACATCCATGGCCAGACAAACCTTGGGAAGCCATTCCAACCAAACACACAAATCGTTATAACAGTCGTTCGTAAGTTTGTGCCCAACCTTTTTTCCCAACAAAGAACTTGGTATGACAACTCGGACAAAGATGGTCACCAAAATTTTGGATTCGGAGTTTTGAAAAACAGTTGGGACATTGAGTAATAATAAATTTGGGTGCAGGAGTTTCTGGACTGGGACTTAACTCATTTGCGGGTGTTCCGTCCATGATAAAGGTTTCTAAGTATTCGATTGCTTCTGGTTTCGTTTCGTAGGTTATGCAGACCTGATCCAGATGAGAGATGAGTTCGTCACATACGCCAAATCCCGCCAATTTGGAGCCAACTTCCTTACAGCGATTGGCAGTTTTTTTGAGGTATTCCCTTCCGACTTCTGTAATCTCGACTACTTCAGTAAAATCCAGGCAGAAAAGTCCTGGTGTTTGGCTTTCCGCTTTTACCTTCAAATATAGCTCCGAACCGAGCTCTGCAGAAAGCTGACCTGCCAATTGAATGAGAAGGGAATTCAAACGATTTTGCCTCTTTTCTTAATCTTCGGAAAGATTCTGTATTTACAAGGAATTTTGTGCAAAATACCTTAATTCTAGAGATATGAAAGCAATTCCAAAACGTTATTGGGTCTTCCCCGTAGATCTCTTATTCATGGTTTTGTCCTATTTTCTGGCACATCTTGTGCGGTTTGAAGACTTGCGATTTATGGACAACCAGTCTGATTTTTGGACTTGTACGGCGATTGTCCTTGTTACACGAAGCGTGGTTTTTTTTGCTTCTGGAATCTACAGATCTCTCTGGTCCTATGCCTCTCTCCACGACTTGTTAGCCATCATAAAAACGACAATTCTTTCCTCTCTTGTGGCGACCATAGCTCTTTTATTTTACAATCGGTTTTCTCAACTCTCTCGAATGGTGCCGATTCTAGATACCTTGATCTTACTCAGTTTCCTTTGTTTGCGTAGTTTGAGTTGGAGGATGGTTCGGGACCAAATTTTTCGAACAAACAAAGGGAAAAATGGAATCCCGATTCTTCTGGTTGGAGCTGGGAAACTTGGAGCCACCTTTTTAACAGAACTTAGGCGCCACAACCAACTCGAATATGTTCCCATGGGATTTTTGGATGATGACCAAAACAAAAAAGGTGGTTACATCCAAGGTATCCCGATACTCGGGACGACAAATGACGCCGAAACTGCAATTTATAGATACGGCATTAAAAAATTGATCATGACAGTCCAACAACCTGACGGTCGTGTGGTGAGTAAACTAATGAATGTTTGTGACCATGCAGGCATTGACTTTAAGATTTTGCCAAGTTTCGGAGAATTTGTTTCAGAACAACCAAAACTTGCCCAACTCCGCGAAGTTCAAGTTGAGGACTTGTTAGGTCGTCCAACTGTTAATTTAGAAATTGAATCCATAAGATCCTATTTGGGAAACAAAGTAATTCTTGTAACAGGTGCTGGTGGCTCAATCGGTTCCGAAATATGCCGCCAAATAGCCGTTTTTCGACCAAGTGCTCTAGTTATTTTAGATGCCGCCGAAACCCCTCTCTACGAAATTGATTACGACCTTCGAAAAAACTTTTCGGAATTACAAATTGATATACGACCTGTAATCGCTGATGTAAAGAATCTATCCAGAATTTCTGCTGTTTTCGAAGAACATAGACCCGATGTTGTGTTTCATTGTGCGGCCTATAAACACGTTCCTATGATGGAGATAAATCCCTCTGAAGCAGTCCTTAATAATGTCATGGGCACAAAAAACGTAGCAGATGTCTGTCGTTTGATAGGAGTGGAACGATTTGTTCTGATTTCTACTGACAAGGCAGTGAATCCCGTAAATATAATGGGAGCTTCAAAACGAGCGGCCGAAATCTATTTGCAACATATTTCTCAAAACTCGAGAACAAAATTCATTACAGTTCGATTTGGGAACGTATTAGGTTCCAATGGAAGTGTGATCCCTAGGTTTAGAGAACAAATCAAACGAGGCGGACCAGTAACAGTTACCCACCCAGAAGTGATCCGATACTTTATGACCATTCCAGAGGCAACTCAGCTTGTACTCCAGGCTGGAAGTATGGGTGAACATGGTGAAATTTTTATTCTCGATATGGGTGAACCGGTAAAGATATTAAATTTAGCCGAAGAGATGATTCGTCTTTCTGGTTACACACCTCATAAAGATATAAAAATCGAATATTCAGGGCTTAGACCTGGAGAAAAATTATACGAAGAACTTATGTTAGATGAAGAGGGAATCAAAAAAACGCACCACCCTAAGATTCGAATTGCCGCTAGACTAGAAAACTACAATCTACTTCTATTTCAAAATAAATTGAATCGATTGTTTTCACTGGCAAAAGCAAATAAAAACAAAGAGATCTACTTAGGTTTTAAAGAAATCGTACCAGAATACAAAATTCATGATGAATATATAGAATGGGAAACTACACACGGAAATAGAACTATATGAGTGAATCCTTAACCACAGAGGAGATCCTAAACTTACGTGAGTTTAAAAGAGATCTTTTTAATCTTTATTGGGAAAAATTCGGAGTATTCTACATCCATGTAATGCCCCATCCAAAACTTGAGATTGGTAAACGTGGCTTACTCAATGCCGAAAAAGAATCGGGAGTCGTGTTAGTATTTGGCGACAAAGCTGTCAAAATTTTAGAAAGCAAACCCGAATACCTTTTTGCCGAACTACAATTTGGTTCTACTTGGGAGCCTACTACAATACCATGGGATGCCGTGTTTCGGATTTATGATAAATACCAGAATTCGGCATCTCAACTGCGTTTTTTACAAATTGAAACGGCTAGTACAAGTAGCCAAGATTTAAACACAAATAAATCAAAAGTATCATCCGTAAAACAAGAACAAGGTGAAGGAAACGTAATCCGTGTGGATTTTGGAGGAAAAAAATCAGAATGAAGTTTTGGGCAATTTCTAGAGGAGATCTAGATGGTTTTTTTGGCCTTATGGTCGACAATCTCATTCAAATCTTAGTCCTTACTGGACTTTGTGTAGGGCTATGTGGTTTTCCTTTGAAATTTGTAACAGCCGTTGTATTACCGGGTGCTGCCGTTTCACTTCTTGTCGGAAACCTTTTTTACGCATGGCAGGCTTACCAACTAGGGAAACGATCGAATCGGTCGGATGTTACTGCTCTTCCTTATGGAATCAATACGGTCTCCCTCTTTGCTTTTATTTTCTTTGTTATTTTCCCCACTTACCAAGCCACAGGTGACTACAAACAAGCCTGGAAGGTAGGACTTCTGGTGTCATTTCTATCTGGGTTGATAGAGGTTCTTGGTGCCTTTATCGGTGTCTGGATTCGAAAATATACACCGAGAGCAGCACTACTCTCTGCGTTAGCTGGGATTGCTATTACATTTATCTCAATGGATTTTTTAGTTCGAACCTTTGAAAGACCCATCCTTGCATTTTTGCCATTAGGTATCATTTTATTGCAGTATTTTGGTAGAGTTCGATTCCCGTTTGGAGTTCCAGGTGGTTTATTGAGTGTAATCGTAGGAATTGGACTAGCACATATTTCCGGCTGGATGGGTGATCCTATCATTGATCCCAATGCCTTTCTAAATGGAAAAGAAAATATCGGTTTTTACTTCCCGCAGTTTGTCCTTGCTGATCTTTTTTCTGTATTAGATTATACGAATATAAAAGCATACTTTTCGATTATTTTACCGATGGGTATCTTTAATGTGATTGGATCTCTACAGAATGTAGAATCAGCTGAGGCTTCTGGCGATAGTTTCGATACCAAATCATCACTTTTAGTGAATGGTCTAGGTACGATCGTCGGTACTTTTTTTGGATCACCCTTCCCTACTACAATTTATATCGGTCACCCTGGATGGAAGGGACTTGGCGCTAAACACGGTTATTCTGTGTTAAACGGATTATTTATTACAATTGTAAGTTTATTTGGATTTGTTGGTATCTTACAAGCTTTGATACCAATTGAGGCAGGAATGGCAATCGTCCTTTGGATTGGAATCATCATTGCGAGCCAAGCCTTCCAAGCAACACCGAAACACCATGCTCCTGCAGTCGTTGTTGGACTACTTCCTGCTCTTAGTGGTTGGGCAGTCCTACTCATTCAAAATGTGTTTTTTTACTTGGATGGGAAATTGCAAACCATTCTGGCAGAATTAGGTTCTAAGGATTCCATTCATTTTTTCCTTTCAGATATTCCACCTCATTTTGGATTTCTACCCTATGCGCTTTCAGGAGTCATTGCACTCTCACAAGGATTCCTCATCACTTCGATGGTGTGGGCTGCGATTGTCGTTCACCTTCTGGATGGTGAATGGAATAAGGCAGCCATTTGGTCCTTGGTAGGGGCAGCACTCTCTCTAGTAGGATGGATTCATGGGTACCAATTGGTAGGAAATTCCATCTTAAACCAATTTACAGAACTTGCAGACCCTAAGTTTGCGATCGCCTACAGCCTTCTTGCGACCCTGTTTTTTCTGACAAAGTTCCTATTTGATAGAAAAAAAGAACCAGATTCGTACTAGTAAAAGACTTGTAAATTTGTAGAAACAAAATTAGATTTTAATGTCTAAAGGTTGAATCCGTAAGAGGATCAAAAAGGAGATTGATTATCCTATGACTTGGATCAAACGAATTGGTTTTTTCCTACTAACAAATATTCTGATCATGACTACTATTTCTATCGTTACCACTCTTCTTGGTTCGATGGGATTCAGTATCCAGGCTTATGGCATGGATCTCACTCAGCTTATCGTTTTCTGTTTTATGTGGGGTATGGCGGGGTCTTTCATCTCCCTACTACTTTCCAAAGTGATGGCAAAGTGGACAATGGGAGTGAAGGTCATTGACCCTAAAAAGGCCTCTCAAACAGAGATGGATATCTACCGTAGAGTCCAGTCCCTTGCCCAAAGAGCGCATCTTCCCATGCCGGAAGTTGGAATCTATGATTCACCAGAAGTGAATGCATTTGCTACCGGACCAAGCAAATCCAATTCTTTGGTTGCCGTCTCAACAGGTCTCCTAGGTCGGATGAATGAAAGAGAATTGGAAGGAGTTCTTGCTCACGAGCTTTCCCATATCCAGAACGGAGATATGGTAACACTCACACTGATCCAAGGTCTTGTGAACTCATTTGCTCTTTTCATTTCCAGAATCATAGCATATGCAGTTGCCAATATGGTGAAAGAAGAGATGGCGCATATTGTTCGGATAGTTGTAACAATTGCGTTGGATATTGCCTTCTCCATTCTTGGATCAATAGCTGTTGCATACTTCAGCCGCAAACGGGAGTTTCGTGCCGATGCGGGTGGAGCGAAGCTCGCTGGCCGTGAATCTATGATTGCTGCTCTCGAAAGCTTACGAACAATGATTGACCAACCAGAAGACGAAAGAGGAGCTGCTCTTGCTTCTCTTAAGATTTCCTCAAAAAAAGGTGGCTTTTTAAGTCTATTCTCAACCCACCCAGCTCTTGAAGATAGAATCCTTGCTCTCAAACAAATGAGATAGATTCTACCTTTCCTGCTGAAAAAGAAAAAAAGGCCAGCGAGTTTTCGTTGGTCTTTTTTTATTGCAAGACCCCCGAGCTCTTTGGTTTCATCTATTTATGTCCATTGTAAAATCTAAAATCAGAACTATTCCTGATTACCCAAAACCTGGTATTCTCTTTCGCGATATTACT
>JALOTI010000057.1 GCA_025457985.1 Leptospira sp. | reverse complement strand
CTCATCGATCCCAAGGGTCTTTTTAACATACAAAACCACGGATGCGAATGCTTCATTAATTTCCCAAAGGTCAATATCCTTAACAGAAAGACCAGCCATCTTTAAAGCTTTTTGCGAAGCAGAAACGGGTCCTGTCAACATGATCGTTGGATCTTCACCTGTAGCAACTGTTGCAAGAATTTTTGCTCTTGGTTTGAGTCCGTATTTTTTAAGACCTTCGTCATTGGCAATGAGTAGAGACGCAGCTCCATCAACAATACCTGATGAATTTCCTAATGTATGAATGTGATTGATCTTTGGAACCTCAGGATAGGATTTCAGTGCAATCGCATCCAATTCTTTTTCACCAATCGTTTTAAATACTGGCCCAAGTCCAGAGAGGAATGCATAGTCTGATTCAATTCTTGGATTCTCATCTTCAGAAACAACAGTTCCATCATCTAACGTAATTGGTACGATCGATTTTTTGAAGTACCCATTTTGAATGGCAGCATGAGCTTTTTGTTGAGAGGATTCAGCAAATCGGTCGGCTTCTTCTCTAGAAATATCATACTTGGTCGCAATTAAATCAGCCGAAATCCCTTGTGGAACCAAATTGTATTTAGCTGCAATTTTATCATTTCCAACATTAAAATCACGACCGAGCATATCATCGCCCATTTTCACTCGGCTCATGGATTCTACACCACCACCGATACCGAGTTCCATAGCGCCAGATCCAACATGGTTTGCCACATTGTTCACAGCCTGGAGGCCTGAACCACAAAAACGGTTCACTGTATATCCAGGAACGTCCTTTGGCCACTGCGCTGCCATTACCGCGTAACGAGCAATACATGCTGCTTGGTCAGCAACTTGGGACACACATCCCATCACAACTTCTTCAACAGTTTGTGGATTGATTCCAGTTCTTTCTTGGATGGCTTTCAAAGTAGCCGCCGCAAGCTCTTGTGGGTGGACAGTCGCCAAAGTCCCACGTTTTTTCCCCTTTCCTCTCGGGGTACGGACAGCATCAACAATATAGGAATTACCCATGGGTTTACCTCTCTCTGGGTGGATCTAGGAAAAACGTACAGAGTTCCGTTCTAAAGAAAACAAAAAAATTCATAATTTTGGAACAGATTTTCTAATTTTGTTCTGAAAATACCGCAATCGAGACTGAATCTGACATGCTTTTACGAGAAACCAAGAATCCAGGCGATCACCCACACTTTTTGTCCTCGATTCTGTGATCTGGATGTATCGGTACTGAGGAAGTATGGCTTCTGAAAGTTCCCTTTTGTTCCAGTCCACATACCTCCATGCACTGAAACTATGGTTCACTCCAACCTTTTCATCAATGGTTCCAATCAATTGGAACTTGGATTGGCAAGGAGTTCGAAAGAAGATAAAACGATTGAAAAAATACAAAATCGTTCTGTGGGGATTTGCCTCCAAAATGGAGGAAAAATGTTCTTTCATCTCATCCACAGTGTAAAATAAATCAGGACCTGAATTTGTAGATCTGAGAATGAGAGGAGAAAATTCGCTCGTCGTATAAATTCTTGTTAAGACGCGTATGTATTCCGGGTCGTCGAGTCTATAGGGTATTTCATTAAATGAAAATGGAAAAGGCTCTCGTTCGGACATATGAATTTCAATATACCTTGTATGGGAATATTCCGGATCGTTAATATCAGTTGCGACAATGTTCTTTAAATGAGATCTTATAAATTCATCTTCGTAAAGATCACGTACAGTAACGGCTCCCTCTTCATAAAGTATAGCACTTCCAAAATCGATAAAACTAGCCCCAGATAGTAAAGAACCCAAAGATCCATAGGTATGGTGATGGATTCTATCTCTAAATATGGATCGTAAAATTAAATTATGATCATACAGTCTTCTACGACCTGATCTCTGTTCGACAACGGTGTTTTTAGTTTTTTTAATTTTGTAGTAATGAATATGATTGGCTAATCCAAAACGTAACTTTTCAAACGCATGATTTTCTAAGACTCGCTTTTCATCTTCCTCTCGTTCAATGATCGTTGTTTCTGATCTTAGTGAATATAAATAGAAAACTGGATTTAGAAATAAAACTATAGAGAAAAGAATTCGCTTTCGTAAAAAGGACATAGAAAAAGATCGTCTAATCTACATTAGACGATCGGTATCAATTGGCTTAATTTCTTTGGCCAAGGATAGGGCCGCCTACTTTTTCCATCATCCGTTCTTTGGTAAGAATCAAGTCATCTCGATTATCGGCTGCCATTTCCCCAGTACCATCTAGGTAGATCGCACCTTTGGGACAGGCTTCTTCACAAAGTCCACAGAAAATGCACCTCAAGAGGTTGATTTCAAATTTTTTTGCATATTTGTCTTCTGGATGAAGGTGTTGCCTTTCTCCAGAAACCTCTTCTGCCTCAATATGAATCGCGTTGGCAGGACAAATCCACATACAGCAAAAACAAGCGGTGCAACGTTCCCGACCTAGTTCGTCCCGTTTCATGGAATGCATTCCTCGAAAGCGAGTCGAATACATTCGCTTTTTATCTGGATACTCGATTGTGACTTGTTTATTGAAAAACGCAACTTTTACAAAGTGTTTGAGTGTTATCCAAAGTCCCTTTCCAATCGACCAAAAATAAAACTTTTCATACCAGGTGAATTGGTGTCGCTTAGCTACGTTTACAACATTAACGGTTCCCAATTGCCACCTCCGCTTTTTTACTCAATTCCTTGAGGAGTGCTCCAAATGCATCAGCACTGGATAACAAACCTTTTGGTGCTGTCATCGACTGTTCAAAGTTTTGTGTCAGGTTATTTTTGTTTGTAAACGTACCGGCAGCTTCTGCAAAAATCTGGATCGGCACTGCAAAATCTGCGAGTTTAGCTGAATCTGTAAGATTTGTGTCTAGAACAACGACCGTGCTTGCCTCTAAACCACTTGGAATCTGTTCTTTGATAACCAAAACTAAATCGATTTCGCCCGCCTTCACTGCTTGCTGAATTCCACCAACTCCTATTGGAGTCACCAAACCCAAATTGATTGCACCTTTAGTATTTGGGTGTTCATCCTTGGTGAGTAAAAAATCAACCTGTTCTGTTTCCTTATACTGGGCATCTGTCACACGGGATTCAAAATGAATTTTTTTGCCACCTAATTCCTGTGATAGGGAATTGATCGCAGATAAAATTCCATTCAGGTTTTCATTGGATTCTGAAGCTCCACCAATTACTGCAATTGCTTTTGCCGTTCTCATTTTTTCTGCGATTTTGGGAAGCACTTGAGTCGATGTTGAGGTCTGACCTTTTTCCAAATACGCAAACAGACGATTTTCATTCATCCAATCTAAATCAAAGCGACCCTTGTCGCAGAGAAAAAACATTCCCTGGTCATAATTTTCTCGAACCATGTATCGATACATTTTATTGTCTCGAACATTGGTTGTCACATTACAACCTGTACTACAGCCATGACACACTGATTTATGTGACTTGTACCACCAAACGCGGGATTTGAATAAAGTCTTATGGTTTAACAAGGCACCAACGGGACAGATATCAGCCAGAGCACCTTGGTAGTTGTGTTGGATGGGCTCTGATGATGCTAGTCCTATGAGAGAATGGTTTCCCCGCTCAAACAAACCTAAATTGGATTCTCCAACTTTTTCTTCTTCAAAACGAACACAACGGTAACAAACTATACATCGATTGTGATTTATAATCAAATTGGTGCCGATCTCTTCTTGAGGAACATTTCTTTTATCGAACTCAAAACGAGAATGTCCTGTTCCAGAACCAAATGCATTGTCCTGTAATTTGCACTCACCAGCCTTGTCGCAAACGGGACAATCTAACGGGTGATTTGCGAGTAAAAATTCCATAGTACCTGCTCGAGCTTCTTTCACACGATCAGATTTAGTTATAATTCCCATGCCTTCTTTGACGGGAGTGTTGCAGGCAGCTTGCAGTCGAGGGACACCTTCAATTTCTATCAAACACATCCGACACATTCCTACGATGGAAAGTGCTGGGTGGTAACAAAAGTAAGGAATTTCAACTCCTACATCCTTTGCAGCATCAATGAGGTTTTTCTTTTCGTCGACTTCGTATTCGAGTCCGTCTATCTTTATCTTAACCAAAGAGTAAGGCCCCCTACGATAGATTAGACCTAGTCATTCGAATTTGTCAAACCATCATTTTGAAATAATATTTACCTCGGAAAGAAAGGGAAAAGGAGTAAGATCGGAGACAGTTTCTCGGAAAAAATCTGAGTCCAGAGAGAGGGAATGTGACCTAATCTGGGAATGTTTGGTAATTTTTGCGACCAGGTCATCCAAAATTTTGAGGGCGGATACTTCTAAAAAGAAATCGGTCTTCAAATGGATTCGTAGGTTTGAAAAAGTAGCGCGCCCTGCGAGCGTATGCGCAAACTTTGAGTAAATCTCTTCCGCTGCTTTTTTCCCAGGACAACCGGAAATTTCCATCAACATCTGCGAAATGGAGGTCTCCGAGATCTTGACCTCTAACGGATGTTGTTTTTTATCCACGATCATTTCTGGCTTCAAACTCAATAGTTGGGCAATTTTTTCCAAAAGAGTTTGAGTCGCAACAGGCTTTAAAAGATAGGCACTTATGTTTTGGTTTGCTGCCCTGACGACCGATTCCTTTTCGCCGACAGATGTCAGCATGATAACAGGTGTTCCCGCCACCTGCTCCTTAGCCTTTTGTAAAAAAGAAATACCGTCCAGGTATGGCATCATTACATCACTAATGATCAAATCAAAATGATGGCTTCGAAGTTTGGACAAACCCGCTTGACCATCGGAAACATGTGTCACGTTAAAATTATAACGCTCTAAAGTGTGAAGGAGTAATTTTGCAGAACTTTCATCATCCTCTAAAAGTAGAACCTGATAAACTTTGATTAGTTGCATTGGACTCGGTTCTAAAGTTTGTTCACTGCTCTGGTATTTGACTCAAGTTTGCGTATTTTAAAAACCATTTTGGCTGGAGAGCACGTTGGTACAAATATGCATCCACTAACACCAAGTTGATTACGGCTTCAACAATGGGGACCGCTCTTGGTAGAACACAAGGATCATGTCTGCCCTTAGCTTTTAAGATTGTTTCCTCGTTTTGGTCATTCACCGTTTTCTGCTCTTTTTTGATAGTTGAAGTAGGTTTGAATGCGGCCCTAACGACAAGATCCATACCGTTAGAAATTCCGCCTTGGATACCGCCGGATCGATTGGTTTTGGTTTTGACCTTACCCGTTCCATCTTCAATATAGAATTCATCATTGTGTTGGCTCCCAGTTTGTCGGGTTCCCGAAAACCCAGAGCCAACTTCAAATCCCTTACAAGCAGAAATAGAGAGAATTGCTTTTGCAAGATCTGCATCTAACTTATCATAAACGGGATCCCCAAGTCCAGGCGGAAGATTTCGCACCACAACCTTTACAACTCCACCGACAGAATCGCCTTCATCACGAAGTTTACGAATGAGAGTTTCCATTTCGTCATTTGAAGATTTTTTGGGACATCGGGTGGGGAATTGGTCAACGAAGTCCCTGCTTTCCGGGTATTCGAATTCTTCAATTTGGGAATCAATATTTCCAATCGAGTCTACCCAACCAACAGTTTGGATCCCCAACTCTCTCTCTAAAATAACGCGAGCAAGACCTGCAGCTGCAACTCGACCGATCGTTTCGCGCACGGAAGACCTTCCTCCGCCAACATGAGCCCTGTGCCCATATTTTTCCGAATAGGTATAATCTGCATGAGAAGGTCGGAACACATGAGCCATTTCATCATAATCACTACCAATGGTGTTTTGGTTGTTTACTTTCATTAGAATCGGGCTTCCTGTGGTTTTTCCTTGGAAGACTCCCGACTCTACAACCATTCGGTCTTTTTCATCACGAGGGGTGGTGAGATCATTTTGGCCTGGCCTACGTCGGGTCAGATCTTTTTGGATCTCTTCCTCAGGAAAGGGGAGTCCCGCGGGAACTCCATCGACAACTACACCTACGGAAGTACCATGTGACTCTCCATAGGTTGAAACTCTAAATATTTTTCCCCAACTAGAAGGCATATACGGACAAGATAAATGGAGATTGCATTCTCTCCAATAAAGTTTTTCCCTGAAAGGAGATGAGAGTATTCGAAGATTCTACACAGAGAAAGGCGATTCTTCTTTCAGCATTGATACACTCGTTTGGTTTTGCCATCTTTTTCATTTCTTTTGGAATTTGGGACACCGAAACGAATGTCCAGAAACTGAAGTCAGGATCTGTTCTCTCCGTTTCTCTTGTATCCAGGGGAAAGAAAGGTGAGAATTCACAATCTCTTGAGTCCAAATCTGCAGGAACAGAAGGTACAAAAACTCTTCAGGAAGAAATTGCAGAATTTCAGAACCGCCTGAGTTATCCATCACTCGCCTACGAACAAAGGCTCGAAGATGATTGCCACTATAGAGTAACTGTTGCCGAAAACGGTACGCCAAAAAATGTAGTAGTTACCAAACCCTGTCGATATTCCGTATTTGACTCTCAAGTCATGAGACAGTTAGCTGAATGGAAATTTGATTCAGCTAAGGGAAAGGAAATAATTTTACCGATCAGGTTTCGATTAGATGTCAAAGACTGAACCCATTGAAACAGAACCAAATTGGTATATACTTTATACAAATCCACGCTCTGAAAAAAAACTCTCATCCCTCTTTCGCAAGTATAAGATTGAATCTTACCTACCACTTCGGAAGGAAAGGAAAAAATGGACAGATCGATTTAAGTGGATTGAAACTCCGCTCTTTCCATCGTACATATTTGTAAAAATTCTTTTCTGGCAAGATCGTGTCAAAGTTTTGCAATTGCCAGGTGCCCATCATTTTGTTTTTTTGAAGGGAGTTCCAGCCACAGTTAGCCAATCGCATTTGGATATCTTGGAACACCAAATTGCAAAGTATTCTGAGAGTTTAGTAGTGGGAAGAGATTCAGCAATTCAAAAAGGTAAATTTGTAAAAGTGATTCGCGGTCCCTTCCAAGGACATACATTAGAGATCGTGAATCGCAAAAACAAAGTAAATGTACTCTTGAGATTTGCAGCAATGGATGTTGTTTCAGAGATTACCGTAAACATAGAAGATATTGCTTGGGAGGAACTCTTGTGAGTCATGATATTATAAAGCTCATTAAACAGGCACTAGATGATGAAATTTCTTCTCTTGTGCATTTTCGAGAAAATCTTGACCCAAGTGTAAAGGATTGTGTTGAGCTGATATTACGATCGAAGGGTAAAGTTATCGTAACTGGCGTCGGCAAGTCCGGTGATATTGCAAAAAAGATTTCGCATACCTTATCCTCTACTGGAACTTCTGCATATTTTTTACACCCCACTGATGCAAGCCACGGAGATTCAGGAATTGTTGGCCCAGAGGATGTCGTACTTGCGATCGGAAAGAGTGGCGAATCCGAAGAGTTAAATTACATCCTACCAACCTTAAAAAAAATTGGAGCCAAAATTGTTGGTATTACAGCAAATCCAAAATCCAAATTAGCAGCACTTTCTGATGTAGTTATAATTACTCCTGTTTTAAAGGAAGCCTGCCCATTGGATTTAGCTCCAACTTCTTCCACTACGATTGCCCTCGTTCTCGGCGACGCAATTGCTGTGACTTTAATGGAGTTAAAAAACTTTAAAGCTGATGATTTTGCTCTTTATCATCCTGCTGGTCGATTGGGCAAAAGACTCTCTCTGTATTTATCAGATGTTATGCGCAAAGGAGAAGAAAATCCGAAGATTGGTCCTGATGCAAAACTCGCTGAAGTCCTAAAGGAAATAACGGGTAAGGGTGCCGGTGCGACAGGGGTTGTGGATGAAAATTCCAAACTCATTGGCCTTATCACAGACTACGATATTCGAAAATACCTAACAAGTAAAACACTCACGCCTGATGTAACAGCAAAAGAGCTTATGAATCCAAATCCCAGTGCGTTTTCTCCGGATGATAAGGCCTATGATGTTTTGGTACAAATGGAATCTAGAGAGAGACCTATTTCCGTTGCTCCCGTATGTGCAAAAGACAAAACATATGTGGGTATGGTGCTTGTTCACGACTTACTTCAAAAAGGACTATAGGAATCCAAAAGATGATCATCTCAAAGACAGAGCAGCAATCATTTAAAAAACAAATACTTTGCAGAAAAGGAATTTTATGCCCGAATCATACAAAATCATAGCCTCTCTCGGAGAAGATGATCTCCGTCACTTACAAAAGAAAGATACCAAAGAAGTGGATGTTTTAGAAATTCGTTTGGATTTATTTTCAAGAAATTATATCCAAAAGGAAATGAAAAAGAAGTTAAAAGGAATTGGCTTACCTGCTCTATTTACGTACCGAAGGGCTGAAGACAGTAGCGTACGCTCTTATGTAAAATTATTCCCGGAAGATGTAGAAGGAATTCTCAAAGATTTTAACGACAATTCAAACTACTTAGATATCGAACTGAACCGGGAAGACACAATCTTTCGTAATTACGAAAATCTAAACTTTCGAATTATTTATTCTTATCATTCCTTTAAAAAATCCATTTATGCAAAGGAAATGAGAGACTTCTTTAGAAGAACCTGCTCAAGCCAAAAATCAGAAATCGAAAGTATTTGGTGATAAATACAATTCATCATTTACTTATATGACTTTGGGGGAACCTAAAGCTCCTGGTCAAATCTCGGTAGAGACATTTAAGAAACTACGACCCGATCTCTTTAAGACTAACTTGAGCTCATCGAAGGAGAAAGAGGAGAAGACTGAATCGTAGGTGGTGAGTCCGTCTAAGGGGAGTTTGGTGAGTCTACTCCCTTCTTTGACAAAAACTCTTGAAAGCTGGGGTCCTTCCAAACTTCTTTAAAGTCCTTTTCCAAAACTTCCATAGTCCAATACTCGGGCTTTAGCTCGGCCGCCTTTTTAAAATTTTCTTTAACCTTTACAATATCTAATTTTTTAGAATAGATCCGTGCCATTAAATAGAAAGCAGCAGCGCTACCTTCAATTTTTTGTAAATAAGTTAAGGATTCATCATATTTCTTTCCGACAAAGTAGTTCTTTCCTCGGTAGAAAAGATATTCTCTACTTGTACTAACTATTGGATCAGATTCCAGTTTTGAAAAATAGAGGTCTGCCTTTTCCCATAGGTTATCTTCTAAAAGTTTCCTTGCCAACTTTAAATAACCCGGGCTCAATTTTTCAAAACCTAACTTCGACTTGTCTGTATTGGCTTCAACTGCTTGTCTGTACTTTGTATAACTAGTTTCAAATTTTTGAGATCGTTTGTTCATTTCGAACAAACACATAAATCGAAACATATGAACTTCTGCGGAATCTTGAGTGATTGTAAGTGCCCTATCCGCATAACTCACACAAGCTTCGAAATTTGGTTTTTGATGGTTGAGTCTTGTAAGAGCAATGAGCGGGGTATCTTTCGGAAGCTGTTTATAAGCCTCCAAAAAGGACGACTCTGCTTTTGAAAGATCATTCAATTTTTGGTAAGCCAATCCTTCATTCAAAAATACATAATACAAAAATACATTAGTATCTTTTGAAAAAGGGTTCTTTTTGGCTCGTTCAAAGGACTCAATAGCTGACTTTGGATCATCTTGTCTAAGTTTTACGATACCAAGTTTGTAATGGTACCTAGTTCTGCCAGGAAACCTTTCGATCAGATAATTTAGCTGCGATTCAGCCTTTTCATATTTTTTATCTTCAAACAAATTAAGAACATAATCCCATCTTAAATCTTCGTTAGTCGGCTGCTCGGCGATAGCCTGTTCGTACGCCTCATCTGTCTTGACAACCTGTGGCTTTGGTTCTTGAACTTTTTTTACGGATTCTGTTTTTACCTGTTCTTCTTTTTTTACTTCTGGCTTGGTATCATGTTTTGCAGGCGGAATGTATGAAGTATTTGCATTTGGATTTCCTCGATTGCCAACCGCGCGGTTGTAGATCTTTTGCATCTCTTCATTGCCTGGGTTGACTTTCAGATAACGAGATGAATAAGCGGCCGCCAAATTCCAATCTTGGTGGTAGTTGAAGAATAA
>JALOTI010000504.1 GCA_025457985.1 Leptospira sp. | reverse complement strand
ATATTTTTCGTAAACTATCTAGTAACGATTCTTACCAGAAAAGAAGAACAAATGTATGTGGCCATCTGGTTTTACATTGCATCCTTCGTAACTGTCCCGCTACTTTTTATTGTAAATAATATAGTAATTCCTGCCGGTTTCTTAAAGTCTTACTCCGTTTATGCTGGTGTTTTTGATGCTAATATACAGTGGTGGTATGGTCATAATGCCGTAGCTTTTGTTCTAACGACTCCGTTTTTGGGACTTATGTATTACTATCTCCCTAAACATATTAAACAACCAATCTATTCGCATCGACTTTCGATCATTCACTTTTGGTCGCTAATCTTCATCTATATTTGGGCTGGTCCTCACCACTTATTGTATTCACCAATTCCAGAATGGTTACAAACTACTGGTGTTGTGTTCTCAATTATGCTTTGGATGCCATCTTGGGGAGGTATGTTGAATGGATTTTTAACTCTTACCCAAGCCAAAGATAAAATCAAAGTGGATGCAACCTTAAAAATGATGTTAGCTGCTGTTACTTTTTACGGTATGTCAACTTTTGAAGGTCCACTTCTATCAATTCGTGCTGTATCGGCTCTAGGTCATAATACTGATTGGATTATCGGTCACGTTCACTCAGGAACTCTTGGTTGGGTTGGATTTATGTCGGCGGCTGCGATGTACTATCTTGTCCCAAGATTGTGGAATGCCAATCTTTACAGTGAGAAACTTGCGAACCTACACTTTTGGTTAGGAACATTGGGTATCCTACTTTATATAATATCCATGTGGGTGTCTGGAATTACAGAAGGATCTATGTGGAGAGCCGTAGGTGAGAACGGAGAGTTAGTTTACAAAGACTGGATCGAAATTGTTGAGTTCTTGAAACCTTTCAGACTTTTCCGAGCCATTGGTGGAACACTCTACCTTGCAGGGATTATACTGATGGTTTATAACTTTATTAAAACAATGCAAAACAAAGATAGCGGTTTTGTTGAACAAGACCTTAGAATAGGAGCGAAACCATAATGTTAGGCTTTAGCAAACTCTTAGATTGGTTTTCAAATATTGCTGATCACTGGGATACAAAAGGTGTAAAGTTTACAATTTACACAACCATAGCGGTGTTAATCGGAGGTATCTTTGAATTGGTTCCACCGTTCTTTTTGACAAAAACGGTGACACCTATCTCTACCGTAAAACCTTACAATGCCTTGGAACTTGCAGGCCGAGATGTATACCAAAAAGAAGGTTGTATCGGTTGCCATACGCAGATGGTGCGACCATTCAAATGGGAGGTAGACCGTTTTGATCCTACTCGGGCTTATGGGAGAGCTGGATACTCTAAAGGTGGAGAATACGTTTATGACCATCCATTTCTCTGGGGTTCCAAACGTACTGGTCCGGATTTAGCACATGAATCTCAAATGTTACGATCCGATGAATGGCATAAAAACCATTTGTTGAACCCACGAACTGTTGGTGGTGTGCCAAACTCGATAATGCCAGCCTATCCTTGGTTGTTTGAAGACTCGCACAAAGTTGATATTGAGCAAACCGTATCTAATATGAAAGCCCTTAGAACAGTTGGTGTTCCATATAGCGATGCTGACCTGGAGATGGCTCCAAGTCTTCTCAAAGATAAAACAGAAGGCGATGCTCTTGTTGCTTACCTACAAAAACTAGGTCGAGATTCAGCAGAATTGCAAAAAGGAATGAAGTAAGTGAACGAGTCGGATTTACTACTCATCGTCTATAAAAGTTTGCGATTGCCCTTCCTTGTGGCTGCAATCTTTTACATCACCTACTACGTTTATAAAAAACGTACAAAAGAAGAAATGGAAAAACCCAAGTATAGAATGCTTGAGGAGGATTAAAAATGAAAGAACCAAAAGAAGTAGATGGAATCTTCCAAGCAGACAACCCAATGCCCACCTGGTGGAAGTTAGTCTGGTTAATTACAATTATAGGATCAATTGGCTATGTATTTTACTTCCACTTCTATTCGGAGTGGCCGCAAGAAGTCGCTTTCGAAAAAGAAGTAACAGAACATGAGACAAAGTTCCCTCAAAAACCTGCCTTGGTCGTGGATGCAACCACTGGAGAAAATCCGTATAGAGGTGATGCTGGCCCAGAAAGGCAAAAACTCAACCGTGGTGGGATGCCACCTTGGGAAGGCCTCGGAGCAGAGAAAGTCTATGCTGTAATGGCATGGCTTGCAACTAAGAATCAAACTTTGGTAAAAACTAAGTAGATTATGATTATTTCAAGACCTCAATCAGGAACGATTCGAACTCGAAGAAATGTAGTGATGAGTTTTCTTGTCCTTCTTTTCTTATCAGCACCTTGGGTTATGTTACCATCTGGGACTCCGCTCATAAGACTGGATATCCCTAAAAGGATGTTTCACCTGTTTGGTGGTCTTTTTATTCCACAAGAGGGTTTGATTCTTTGGTTTTTTTTACTGACCATGGGTCTTTCCCTCTTTTTCTTTACTTCTGTTATTGGCCGTGTTTGGTGCGGATGGGGTTGCCCCCAAACCATTTATACAGACCTTTTCGATCGAATTGGAAGACTCGTATTAGATTCAAAGTATGGGAAGAAGGATGCACCAGTAGCTAAAAAATATCTGGTATATGGAATTTGGCTTTTGATTTCATTCATCGCAAGCTTCCATTGGATTGGATACTTTGTTAGTCCCTACGAGATGTTAGATGGGTATTTGAAAGCTTCTGCATTCGGCGAAACGTATTTTTATTTTACTTTATTTTTTACTGTGGCAATGTTTGTCGACATTGGTTTCATCAGAGAACAATTCTGCAAATTTGCCTGTCCCTACGCACGTTTCCAAACGATTCTTATGGACGAACACTCCTGGAACGTCACCTACGACTTCAAACGCGGAGAGCCAAGAAGAGATGGGAAAACTAAGCTCGGAGATTGTATATCCTGTAACATGTGCGTGGTTGTTTGTCCAACCGGTATTGATATACGGGATGGACTCCAAGTAGGTTGTATTGCTTGTGGGAAATGTGTAGATGCGTGTACACATATTATGGCAAAGGAAGAGAAAAAGACACTCATAGGGTATTTCTCTTTGAACCAGATTGAAACAAGGGGAAAGATCAAATGGTTCCGACCAAGAACTGTTATCTATGCAATACTACTCACCTGTGTTTTGATAGGTGCCAGTTATAAATTGATTACCCGCGTCCCCATGTCTATGATTGCGGCATCTAACAAATCGATGCCACCGATATTGATACCAGATAATAAAATTCGAGCATTTGTTGCTCTTCGTATCCAAAATATAGCACCAAAATCAAAGGAATTTGAACTTAAAGCCTTTGATACCAGACATGGCAAAGAAATACTGATTCGCTCCGGAGAGGAAAACAATCGATTCGAATTGGAGTCGGGAGAAATCAAAAGTTTATCCGTAGTCTTAGAAACTTCCAGTCTCACAGAGACTGAATTAAACGAGGGCTTTATTCCCGGTGCCATTGTACTACAAAATTTAAACGAACCTGACTATAAAATAGAGAAGGTGTTAAGCCTAACTCTGCCTAGGAGATAAATATGTTCAAAAATCTACACCCCAGTCTACGAGATGCAATGTATGTTGTTCTTTTAAGCTTTGTACTTTTGATCGCCGCCACTGTTTACACCATACGACTCACATTCAAACAGTACGAACCAGTGATGGACAAAAACTATTATGAAGTTGGTTTGAATTACGAAAAGGCAATTGAATCTCAACGCCTTTTGACAAAGGAAGGGTATCAATTGGTTTCCTCCTGGGATTCAACTCCCCTACTTCAAACGGGAGAATCCATTCTTTCCGTAAGTGTTTTGAGAGCAGGAAAACTAACTGATGCAAGTTCTGTTGTTTTGTATTTAGAACGAAATGCTACTACGAAGAATGGCTCGGAAATTCAATTTCATAAACAGGGGAACGAATTCATTGCAAACATTCCTAAGTTAGAACCTGGAACTTGGAATACTCGCATAGTGGCAAATATTTCAGGAAAATCCTTATCCAAAGAAGGAAAGATAGCAATTAGATGAGCCTCCTCTCTTTGAATGGTCAAAATACTGATTTGGATATTTCATCGAGCCCCAATGTCGGTGTGGGAACAAAAGAAATATGTGAACATTGTGGCAATGAAATTCGTTTGGTTCGTATCGAATCCAAAATGGACGGATCCAATCGTATTTTTTGCTGTGAAGGTTGTGAGACTGTCTACTCTCTCATCCATTCCATTGGTGGAGACTATTATTACAAATTAAGAGGGCAGACAAAATTAGATCCTGTTAAAATTGAATCGGAAACTAATGATGATACCGATGAGTTCACGTATCAAAAATTTGTACGTAAGACAGCAAACCATTCTGAG
>JALOTI010000056.1 GCA_025457985.1 Leptospira sp. | reverse complement strand
TCTTTCGCTCGGGGCAATGACGGTTTGTACAAAAAAAATCAACAGAGTCGTCAACCTTTTGGAGTTTTGATTCACATGACGGGCATTTGTTGGGAAGTTTAAAAACAGTTTTAGGAGGTGATGTCACCTTTTCAACGGCAGGAATAATCTCTCCACGTTTGGAAATGAGAACCTTCGCTCCGATTCCTGCACCCAATTGATCAATATAATCCTGATTGTGAAGAGTAGCATAACTGACTGTGGTTCCAGCAATTAAGGTAGGTGTAACCTTTGCTCGTGGAGTAATCTTACCAGTTCTTCCTATCGCAAAATCAATCTCTTCGATTACAGTTTCTTTTAAAAGAGCATCAAATTTAAATGCTCTTGCCCACCTAGGAGAATGAGATGTTTCGCCTAAAGAATCCCGTAATTTAAGGTCATTCAATTTGATGACAAGTCCATCTACTGGAAAGGGCATGGACTCCTTTTTTTTTCGAAAGGATTCAATTTTCCCAATAAGGTCTTTACCTTTAACAAAAATCGTATCCGGGGCTACAGGAAATTTTTGTGTTTTTAAGAGATTTAGAATTCCTTCGTGGCTATCAATTCCCTTTCTACCACCAGAAATGACAGCATCGTAAACATATATACGTAATGGTCGTTTTGCGACTTCCATTGGATCTTTGTGTTTTATAGAACCCGCCGCTAAATTTCTTGGATTTGCAAATTTTCCACCATATTCTTCGTTAAACGACTCAAATTCCTCAAAATTCATAAAGATTTCGCCACGAACCGAAAGGTTAAGTTTTTCCGAAAGAGTCTGTGGTATACTTGCTATAGTTTTTACATTTTCAGTGACTAAGTCCCCAATTCCTCCTGTTCCTCGAGTGACGCAGGAAGCTAAGGTTCCATTTTCATAATATAGTAAAATGGATGCCCCATCAATTTTCCATTCTACAGAATAAAGCTCTGATTCCCCCGTTTTCGAAATCCATTCTTGTAATTCTGTTTCATTGTATGTGTTTTCTAAGGATAGAACGGGAATTTTGTGTTTGAATTTGGTAAACTGCTGAGTTAGATCAGATCCTGGTTTTTGAGTAGGAGAGTCTTTGGAAATATATTCTGGGAATTGGTTTTCCAGTTCCTTGAGCTCACGTAAAAGTTCATCATATTCTTTGTCAGGAATTGTGGGCGAATTTTCTATATAATAATTTTGATTGTGTTTGTTTATTAGTTTCGAAAGCTCTAAGATTCTTTTTTTTTCAGAAGGTGTTTTAGCCAATCAGTATACTCCTGACTGAAGGTATTGTTCGGGATCTGTTTTCCCTTCTTCGGAAATGAAGATTTCGTAATGAAGGTGGGGTCCAGTGACGTTTCCTGTTGCTCCTACCTCTGCAATCATTTCACCTGCCTTCACTTCTTGCCCAGATCTAACAAAGATTCTATTACAGTGTCCATATAGAGTGCTATATCCAAAATCATGTTGGATCACTACATGATATCCGTAGCCAACGTTTGAGTACGTAACTCTTGCAACTCGACCCGGTGCCGTTGCATAGATCGGAGTTCCAGTTGCATTGGCCATATCCAATCCATCATGGTATTCCCAGTAACCCGTTGTTGGGGATTTTCTCATGCCAAAAGGAGATGTTAGGTTATAGGAATACATTGGGTTGAACAAAGGCAATTTTGATAACACATTGGCTCGTTGGAATAAAAATTGAAAATTTGCCTCAACCAATCTTTGGTTCTCATCCATTCGATGTTTGAGAGCCCGTAGGTCATAAATTTCACTTAAATACTTTCGGCCGACTTCGAGTTCCTTATCATTTTTTTCTTCGAGAGTAAGGCTATCGTAAGCTTTGTTTCGAATGTTCTCTTCCGAAGGAATTTTTAGTAATTCCTCGTCCATCCCATCGATCAGAGAAAACATCTCCAACATATTTTCATTGAGTTTGGAATACTCTTCTTGCATTTCTTCCAATTGGCTAACGTTTCCGATATAACTATCAAAATAGGTTCCATAAATTTTTGAGAGTTGGTTTAATTCGGACCGTGTGTTATTGGATTTGACAATTCCTAAAACCGCTAGGGCAAGGAGTCCAAGAGTGAGACCTAAAAAGAATACTATGGTAAAGATAGAGATTTGAAAATGGAAGGAGCTGTCATAACCGTGCGGAATAACGAGAATCGTCATCCTTTGGTGGCCTTTTTCTTTGACTCGGTCAATCTGTTTCTTGATTTTAGGATTGTCCTGTGAAAAAACAGACGTAATCTCTTTTATTTTTTTCTTCATGCGCCAACGTTTGCCCTTCATAAATATGACCTTCCAGTTCTTAAAACTGGTCAAGTGGAAATCCCTGGCCCGTTGGATTTTGACTTTACTCATACCTTTTTTTCTTTTCGTTGTTTGGATGAACTTGCGACATATTTGGGTCTATTCTCAGGAAATCCATTCATCGGACCCTTTTCAAATTCCCAAGACAGTGGTTGCTATTGTTCCGGGAGCTGCCGTTTACGGAAAAACTCCTTCGGCCATACTGACCGACCGATTGACTTGCGGTTTGGAACTCTACAAAAAGGGCCGAGTTCAAAAAATCTTACTTTCAGGAGATAACGGTAAGTTAGACTATAATGAACTTCGTCCTATGCTTGAGTTTATGTTGAAGAACAAAGTAGATCCCGATGATATCTTTGTGGATCATGCAGGTTTTCGGACTTTGGACACTCTCATTCGAGCGAAGGAAGTATTTTTGGTCAAAGAAGCTGTCTTTGTTAGCCAGTCATTCTTTATGGCTCGAGCCATGTATCTAGGCAAAGAACTTGATATTAAGTTGTTTGGATATGAATGCAATCTCCGTCGTTATAAAAAAGAAACATACTACCAATGGAGAGAGATATTTGCGCGCATGCTTGCTTGGTGGGATATCTTTTCAGACACACCGCCCAAGTATCTTGGCAACCCTTATCCCATCGAAGGGAGTGGTGTTTCCACTTGGAAGGGAAGTATCCCCTTAGAAGTAAAATAAGATTCATTCTAAGGTATTTCTAATCTTAGTAGTAATACTAAAGTAATTACTTTTTACTTTGATCTTTTGTATGAAAATAATTAATTGGCAAGTCGAAGTGTATTAATAATGGCTCAAGGTTTGCAAAAGATAGTTTGGATTTTCTTTATTTTAATCAATGTTATAATTTGTAAACCGCCTGAGTTAAAGAATGAATGTGATCCATTTGCGTATTCTGATAGTGATAAGTTTACGTCCGATTTCATCCTTTCAAATTCGAGTCAGGATGCTTCTGCTCTAAAATTTCTCCTTCCTGATTATGTCATTCTTTGCAACGGAGGAAATTCCGCACCCAATCTCATTTCCTTTCGTTTGGATTCGGAAATAAATGGACTCAAATCAAATGTAGATGCCGAAATCGTAGGTTCAGAGATTCGCATAACACTTCCCTATGGCAGGTCAAAATTTGCTCTACCAAGTTTTTCGACAAATCGTTCCAAAGTTTTTTGGAAAGGGAATGAACTGACTTCTGGCGAAAGTTATTTGGATCTATCTTCTCCGGGCGAATTGTTATTAAAATCAAACAATGGACAAACGAAACTATACAATCTGGTTCCAACTCTGACAGTTCCCGTAGAGGATTCAGGGCAAAATGCTTGCTATATCGAGGGATTTAACACTCCAGCGCTTGCTGTTGCTTGTAACCAGGCATCCTTCCCAAGGCAAGATGGAGACTTTGTTGACCTCCCCAATCCAAAAGGAACCGAAACTTCTATCACTCGAGTTGGGTATCCCAACGACTTTATCAATTTAAACCGTATCTCTGGGCTTGTTTGGAAGACTTGTGCGGAAGGTCCAACGAATAACACATGTTCTGGTGCTTATTCTACATTTACATTCGATGTTGCAAAATCTAATTGTGACGCTTACAATTCTGCTAATGGTGGAAAGGGGTATGCGGGAATCCAAGGTTGGAGACTTCCGAGACTCCAAGAAGTATTTTTTATGAGATCGTACGCTTTGAATGGTGTATTTGCAGAAACGGCAAAATTTCCAAATCCTCCAGCCAACCAAATTCGAACCTTGGATACAAATCTAAATCTAGCAACAACCATAACCACCAAAGATTCTGAAATTTCCCAGGAAGCCACGAATGCCTTCCGAGAAGTCCATTGTGTCGCAGGGGCAGACCTTCCTACAAAACTGTATTCAGATCTTGGTGGTGGGATCATTCTTGATCAAAGAACAGGACTTTTTTGGACAAAATGTGCGCTGGGTCAATCAGGGACAAATTGTGAAATCGGTTCTCCAACTAACTATAATGTTTCGCAAGGAATGATTCAATGTCGAGATTTAACATTGGGTGGGAAGTCATGGAGGCTACCGAATATTTCGGAGGGAGTGTCCTTGTTTGACTTCACGAGGACTTCCGCTCCATTTATTTCGCAGACTGCCTTTCCGAACACAAGTTCTGAGTTAACGAGATTATCAACGAACCTCATGAGTAATGATGCCTATGCGTATGAGCTTGGTTATTCGACTATTGGAATTACAACATCGAATAATAAAACAACTGGTGCAATTGGCTACCAAGTTCGTTGTGTAGCCGGCCCTTAATTTCCTAATAGTTCGACCAGGCGATTGTATTTGAGGATAATCTTTTTCGTCATTTCTTCCCCTTTTTTATTGATATCGGGGTGGTATTTTTTGAGAAGTTCTTTAAATTTCTTTTTCACTTGAGGAAGGGTGGCACCTGGTTCTAGATCAAAGAAGGTTAACAAGTCCTCTAACTCCACGCTAATGGTTCGTATTTTTTTCTTTTTCTTTTTTTCTTGATCCCGAAATCTGCCGAATAACTCGTAATAGGTTCTTTCCCTGAATTCTTTTGTAATATCTCTAAAATTTAAAATTTTAGTTGGTATAAGTGCCTTTAAGTATTCAAATAAAAATTCTTCAGCACCAAATTCTGTTCTTACAGAGTTAGATTCTAAAAATTGGAATACGGATCTTCGAACAAAAAAATCAATTTCAAATTTATCCATAAGATAGGAATCTATTGCATCATCAAAATCTATTGTTGCGGCGGAAAGTAGAAGTAAAAGTTCTCGATCCAATTTATGATTTGCGATCGTTTTTTGGATTAGAGATTTGTATCCTTCCCTTAATTCGTATAGCGGGCGTTCACTGAAGTAAATTCCTGATTGTAAAAAAACTTCTGGAACTTCATCCAAATCCAAAACAAATGATAAAAAGTCGATAAGCAATTCTCCATCTACTTCATGAAATCCTCCAGACAAAGTCATTTGCGGTTTTTTGGATTTAAATTGATAGATTTTACGGAGACATTCTTCTTTTCGAATTTCTAAAAGCTCGGCGAGGCGGTCATAGGTTAAAAACCAAGTTAAGGCATCCGAATGATTTTGCAGTTCAAAGATAACGTCTGCCAATATCTGTTTGGATTTTTTAAATTCTGACTTAGCCACCATGAAACAAGCCTATGAAACCAATTTCATACCTGCCTGTCTTTTTTGCTAGTGAATCCTATTGAATTTTTTACTTTGGAAGAATGAATCACCAAATTTCTGAGCATCCCTTTTTGGTGCCATATGATATTTCAAAATACAAAGGACTTCGCGGAAGGAATTTTTATGAATCGGATAAGGCTTTGCAAAGAATGGTCAGTCGGTATTCAGAAACTCTTTCTGCAACACATAGGGATGCTATGGAAAAACATATCCATGGCTACGGTGAATTGGTGGGTGGTATTCTTGATGAGCTTACGGAAGAGTGCCATAGAGAAGGAAAGTACGGGGAGGTCGTAAAGTACGATCGAACCGGAAATAGGATCGATTTCATAAAATACTCCGAGGAACAAAAAAAATCTCGGAAGATTTCATATGATTATGGCGTGGTCAGTTTAGATTTTTTTCCTAAGTGGGAATATACCTTCCCACATATCCACCGCTATGCGTTGGCATATTTGATGAACTTAAATGGAGAAGGTGGAGTGGCCTGTCCTTTGGCTATGACGGATGGTTTGATCCTTGCCTTAAAAAAGATCGGAACAGAAGAACAAAAAAACAAATATTTACCGATCCTTGCGGGAAAGGATAGTGATTCGCATTTTATGGCAGGTCAATATGTAACCGAGCGTGTAGGTGGAAGTAATGTATCCGCAAATCGAACAACTGCAAAAAAGCTTCCTAATGGCAAATGGGAGTTAAATGGTGAAAAATGGTTTTGTTCAAATCCAGGCGATCTATGGGTGACCACAGCAAAAATCGAAGGAACCAATACAGTTGGAATGTTTTTAGTACCACGATTGAAATCAGATGGAAGTTTGAATGGCCACCATATTCTCAGGAAAAAAGATATCATCGGCTCACGTGGAAAACTAACGGTAGAAATTATTTATGACAAAGTTGAGGCTGAGGAATTTGGCCGACCTGGACATGGACTCGTAAACCTGATTCGCTTTATTATTAAAATTTCACGTTTACATGTAGGATTAGGTTCTTGCGGAAATGCCAGACGCGCGGTTATGGAGGCTATTGAATATTCTAAACATAGAACAGCTTATGGAAAGAAGATAATCGATTTTCCTATCTTAGCAAAAAATCTAGCAGAATTGCAAGTGTTACAAACGGCTAATTGTTTTGTAAACTTTCGATCCATTGATTTGTCTGAAAGAGAAGATTTGGCCGCCGAAATCCTTGTCCCTCTTTTGAAGTACAAATCTTCATCACAGGCTAGTTTGGTGACTCAACGCGCCTTATTGACATTAGGTGGAAATGGGATTATTGGGGATTTTTCACCTTTACCGCGTCTTCATAATGATTCTATTATTAATGAAACATGGGAGGGCACTCACCTGATCATTACGGATCACTGTTTACATGCGCTTCAAAAACCAAAGGTGTATCAAGCATTCGTAAATTTGATAAATCGACTCACCGCAAAAATGGAGATCTTTCCTGAATTAAGTGATTTGAATTTAATTTTCCAAACAAAACGACGCGAACTCGAAGAAATCCTTAATCAAGAAACACGAGAATGGAAAGATTTAAATCGAGTTTTTATTTGTGACTTGACGTATGATATTTTGGTTTTAGCCGAATTTATAGAGCAAACTGTTTACGATTTAGAATTAGGAAAATCTTCGGACTTTATTTTTTTTGGAAAAGCTTATTCAGAAATAAGTTCAAAAGGATTAAATGCACCTAGAGACAAAAATGGTGTTTTCTTTGATTCGAAGGCTTTGGAAATACTATTAGGCTATTGATGGGCGATTGATGTCAAATTTTTACTTACTAATAGTTTGTTTTGTTTTGGGTGTTATTTTTAAAAGAATATCTGTCTTCCCCATCAATACACCGAAGGTCTTATCTAGCTTCATTATGTATGTTTCATTACCAGCTTTAGTATTGTATCATGTGCATGAATTGAAGCTAAGTGGGGAGATTGTATATCTAGCACTTATGCCCTGGATTGTATTTTTTGTAGCCCTCCTTATTTTTTACACTTTTTTTAAGTTAAAAAAAATAAATTATAAAGTAGCCATTTGTTTGGTTTTGACAGCAGGATTAGGAAATACATCGTTTGTAGGCTTTCCTCTTTTAGAATTTTATTTAGGAAAAGAGTCTCTTGGTTATGCAATCATTGCGGATCAGTTAGGTACTTTTTTAGTTTTAAGTTTTCCAGGAATTATTCTGGCAACTACTGCTGAGGAAGGGAAATGGAGTATTTCATTTTTATTAAAGAGGGTAGTAAGATTCATACCTATCTATGCTTTAATTTTTGCCTTTTTATTCAGACCTTTTGAGTATGATGATCACGTTAAAGTATTACTCTTAAGATTAGGCGACACCTTGACTCCTCTTGCTTTGGTTAGTGTTGGATTCCTTTTAGACATAAAGAAGATAAAGGGATTTGAGTGGATCATTTTTTATGGTTTGTTCTATAAGTTGATTCTGTCACCTTTACTACTTTTTTTTCTCTTTAAACCCATTGGATTGAGCGATCTCGTGTTCAAAACACTTATATTAGAAGCAGGCATGGCTCCAATGGTTACATCATCGATTGTTGCTATCGAAAAAGACATAGAACCTGAACTCGCAGCACTAATGTTAGGAATTGGAATTCCTCTCTCTTTTATCTCAACAGCTGTATTATCTTATTTATTAAATCTTTACTTTGGAACTTAAATTGAATCTAAAATTAATTTTTCTACTTGTTGTTGCAATGGTTTCCTGGGGAATTTCATGGCCCCTTGCTAAGATGATTTCAAACTTAGTCCCAATACATGTTTTGGTATTCTGGAGATTTTTGGCTACCTTCTTGAGTGTTATACCTTTACTTCTCTGGAAACGAAAATCATTTAGACTTTCATCTGGATCTGAATATCTAAGTGTGTTGTTAGGTGGAATCATCTACTCAATCTATAATCAATTCTTTTTTCTTGGACTACAGAATGGGTTACCAGGGGCAGGAGGAGTTCTTGTAACTACTTTAAATCCGATTGTTACCTTCTTTTTAGTCGTTTTAGTTCATAAGAAAAGAATTACCAATAGACAGGCATTAGGTCTTTTTATCGGCTTTTTGGGTGGCCTTACAATCTTACAAGTTTGGAAAATCAATTGGGAGTTACTGTTTTTATCCGGAAATTTATTCTTTTTGATGTGTTCTTTTGTTTGGGCAACACTTTCAATGAATAGCCAGCGAACATCGAAAACAATGTCGCCTCTAACTTACAGTTTTTATGTTTATGGAATTGGTTCCATCATCGAATTTTTATTTTGTTTTACGGAACCAAGTTTTTTTCATGTTTGGGATTTTG
>JALOTI010000055.1 GCA_025457985.1 Leptospira sp. | reverse complement strand
AAAAATAACAAGCCAACTACCGATCTGAAAGATCATTTTGATTTCTATTTTAAGAATTATTGCGAATTTGATGGAGTAGTTGATACTCGTTATGCGCGTATTAAGAAGATGCGGCTTACCTATTTCGACGCACCTTATACTGCTATAAACAATATGATGAATATTAAAGTTGTAGGTAATTTCAAGAAAATTATCAGTTACGATATTGATATCAAAGAAGACGATAAGGTCATTGATGCGATGCAAACATACTATCCAATTAAACCGACGACCTTATTCGGAAATATTTTTGCCATCCAGTTGAAGGTATTAGAAGTATATCCTGGAAAGAAAGAGATGCCACTCTGCACATCCGATTATTATATGGGACGAAAAGGCTTGGGAACTTACGATGAGATTTTAAAACAGATAGATGAGTTGCCGGAACTCAAAGGGAAGAGGAATCCGTATTAGTAAAAACTTGACCCCCCGCGCCACCGATCGACCAGCGAAGCGAGCGCCCCGCATTAGGGAGAGCGGGATCGGTTAATCGCAAGTAGCAGACTACATCTAACACATCCGAGGCGCCCAGAAGAGCCTTCCCCTCACCCAAAACTCACTTGGATCTTTTCTTCTGGAACCCAATCCAAAAAAAGCTTTGTAACATAATCTAACATTTCTTTGGTTTCGGATTGTGGGTAGGTCGCAATTTGGTTGGACCGTTCGTAGGGATAAAATAGGACTGCGGAGCCCTTACGTTTTTCTTGCATTTCTTTTAAAAAGTCCAAATTCATTCGGAAACCACCTATACTTAGTTCGGTGATATTTGCAGGGTTGAGATGAGACTTGATTTTTTCGGCTAAGTCTTTATAATCTTCTTCCCAATTTTGAGTTCGAAGAATCGGATCCAGGCAGAGTCGCACCTTCCATCCCCTTTCCGTTGCCTCTCGAATTGAATCCAGTCTCTGGTGAATGCCAGGAGTTTTGTGTTCGATCTCTTTTGCGATTCGTTCTGGACTCAATGTCCAAGCAAGGATTGCGTTGGGAATAGGGGATTGGTTTTGGATTCCTCGGAAGTTTGCAGATTTAGTTCGGATTTCGATCGTTAGATTTTCTCTAAATTTTGCAAATTCCAACCAAGCAGCTGTAGCAGGAAAAAAAGATTCTATCGCTAGTAGATCCGTATCATAGGAAAGTGCTAAATAGAGTGACCTATTTTTTTCTAAAAACTCATCTGTTGCTTTAAAAAAATCTTCCCAATTGACAAATAACACAAGATTGGCGGAAGAAAACATACCTTGTAAATAACAATATTCACAATCATAGATACAGTTAAGAGCAAGTGTATTGTAATAAAAATGTTCATAAGAAAAATTGGGAGAAAACCCACTGCCTGGATATAAAAAATGATCTGTCTTCTTTGCAAGGATTAGATTGGGTTTGGATTTTTGAAGAGTAAAGTTTTGGTTTTTGCGATTGAAAACATCTTTGTAGTGTTTGATGGGAATCACATTCGCATTTTTGAACTTGGATAGAATGGATTGGGTGCGAGTGTGGGTAAACAATGTATCCTCGACATAGATATGGGAGAAGGATTTAAGCATAGAGTTGCTTTTTCCATCTCTCAAAAATTTGTTTTGCCTCTCTCTTTTCCAGTGGTTTGTCTTTTACTAGGATTTCTGGCATAGGGATTTTTTGGTTTGGATTTGTGAGTAAAAAATAACGAACGGCTCGCTTCAACTCATGGACCATCGATTCTGTAAACTGCAATGCCGTAGTTGTTTGTTGGATAGAAGTCCAAGTTTCTTTAGTCAGAGAGTCTTTGTCCCAATCTGGAACTGTCTCCTTCCATTCCTCAAAAAGTTTTTGGGTATGGTTGTTTATCAGGGACTCAACAGATTCTGCTGTACAAAATGTACCTTCCAGATGATCTGAAACTATCTTTCCAATTTGTATATTTTCTAAGGGGAAATACATTTCCGCTGCAAAAAAAAATCCAGATGCTTCCATATCGATTAATTGATAATTTTCTAAAATTTCTTCCGTTGCTCTTATGAAACCTGCTTGGTCTGCATTTTTGGAGATAGGGTGGTCAACAGTCACCAAATTGGATTCTTTAACAAACGAGGAAGACTGCCATCGTTCTGGATAGAAGTCATTTTTTAAAGAATGGTCAGTAAGTTTGTGTATCCAAAAAAAATCACCTAAATTGTGTTTATTGGTTGTTGAGCCAGCGATTCCTAGATTCCAGATTTTTGTACGGATTCGTTCTTCTTTTTGCAAAGAGAGGGCGTATTCAGCAACGGCAAGTGCCATAGACATTTTGCCAATCCCAGTGATGAAAATGGTTGCATCGGGGCTTTCAAACCGTCGGAATCTGGAATTTTCTCGCACTGGTTTGGCATTTGTGATTTGAATCCAGGGTTTTGCTTCGCTCCCTAGAGCAAAAAAGAGGGCTCCCATAGTCTAAGAAAAACAGGAGGGTAACTTGTGCAAAGAAAAGTTTTGAGTTTATTTTTGATTCTAGCTGGTATACCTTTACTTGCCGGAGGTAAAAAAATGTCATTCCATGATTTAAAGTCTGTTTCCATCCAAGGGAAAGAGGTTTCCCTATCTGAGTACAAAGGACATCCCGTATTGGTTGTCAATGTTGCATCTAAGTGTGGTTATACGCCACAGTATGAAGGCCTTGAGTCAATCTACAAAAAATACAAAGACAAAGGACTCAAAATCGTTGGTTTCCCTTCCAATGACTTTGGTGCCCAAGAACCTGGAACCGAGGCCCAAATTGCTGAGTTTTGTAAATTGAACTATGGCGTCTCCTTTGACCTTATGAAAAAAGTAAAAGTCACCGGGAAGGATAAGGACCCTGTATATGAATTTTTGACAAGTTCTGCAAAAGAGACGGGTGAAGTTGGCTGGAATTTTGAAAAGTTTCTCATTGGAAAGGATGGAAAGGTAGTTGGCCGATTCAAATCCTCTGTTAAACCAGAAAGCCCAGAACTTACCTCAGCGATTGAAAAACTTCTATAAAATATCTCTTCGGAGGTTCTTTTCTCTTTCTTTCTTAATTTTGTTGAATCTACCTCTTTTTGCAGAAGAGGTAAATTCCTATCAAATCATTGAGACAAAGACTGGAAAAGAACTTTTGTTAGATGATTTGGTTGAAAAATTATCTAACTCTGATATCATTTTGTTTGGTGAAGAACATGACGATGAGGTAGGGCATCGCGTAAGCCGTGATCTTTTTTCCCGCCTGGTTTCTAAATCCAAAAGAATTTTGAGTCTTGAGATGTTGGAAAGAGACCAACAAACAATCACAGATGAATTTATCTTTTACGGACTCTCGGAGTCCCAGTTTTTGAATTCAACCGTCCATTGGAAAAACTTTAAAGACGACTATTTCCCTCTTGTAAAAATTGCAAGAGATAACAAACTAAAGGTTGTCTGCGCCAACCCTCCACGAAGGTTTGTAAATCAAGTAGCCAAATCAGGGATAATAGCTTACAAAAGTTTTCCTCCGCACACCCGAATTTGGATGCCAGAACCATCACTCTTATCTACATTCCAGTCGACAGAATATCTCGAACGACTTCGTGAATTACTGGGGGCACATTCTCACGGAAGTTTGAACTCTACCGAAAACTTTTTCCTAGCCCAATCCGTTTGGGACCAGGGAATGGCGGATGCGATTTCATGGCAAAGGTATTCCACAGGTTTGCCAATTTTCCATTTAAATGGAAGGTTCCATTCGGACAGGGAGGGTGGGCTTACCTTTCGATTGCGAAAAATGGGTCATAATCCCTTAGTTCTCTCCAGTTTTCCCAAAGGAAAGGAAAACCCAGAAGAATTTGCAAAAATCGCTGATTTTGTAATTTTGACAAAGAGCCGATAAGAAATATGAGAACCTATGTTGGCTGTAGAACCATCCCCAAAATATGTATGCCCGCACTGCAATAAGGCATCTAAAATACCTGAGCCCATCCCGAAACAAGGAAAGTTCCAGCTAACATGTGCTCATTGCAAAGAAAAAACAATCTTACGATTTAATGAATACCAATATGAAATCGAACAAACGATCCCTCCAGCCCCAAAGCCAGAAACTTTTGTCTTAGGCACCGAAACACCCAAGTCCAAACCAAAACCTCTATTTGAAAGAAAGGTGGTTTTTGAAAGAGAGATAAGAAACCAAAATGAATTTAAAAAATCTAAAGGAATTTGGCAAACATTAGAGGATCTAAAGTTCTTTCAGTGGAGACGCAAAGCAAACGTTAGTTTGTATTCAAAAAATCAATACCAATCTCCAAAACCAAAAACACGAACGAAAAAAACTTTTTCCATTCCAAAGTTTGTATTCACTAGTTTTGTCATAGGTTTTTTTCTTTTTATTGTTCTATTTTCCTATTTTGTCGCTGGAGTATTGCAAACCAAAAAAGAAATTCCTGCCTATATAACACATCTTTCCAAAAACCTTCCCACTAAAATTTTAGATCGAAATGGAGAAGTTGTGAGTGAGATCTTCCAGAAGCGAACTTCTACTCTCAAACTTTCCGATTATCCAGAAGAAATGATTTCCATCCTTTTGAATATTGAGGATCAAAAATTTTTTTCCCACGGTGGAGTAGACTATTCTGCAATCTTTCGAGCTAGTTTAAAAAACGTAATTAATTTAAGTTACAAACAAGGTGCATCTACCATAACACAGCAGTTAGCACGGATCATATTAGATGATCGAAGGAAGAGTCTGAATAGAAAATGGAGAGAGGCGCAACTTGCGTTTGCCCTAGAGTCTTATCTTTCCAAAGAACAGATTCTTGAACTCTATATGAATCATGTCTATTTGGGTCATGGCGCATTTGGTTTCGGTGAAGGGATAAAGTTTTATTTCCAAAAGAATCCAAGAGAACTAACAAAGGAAGAGATGGTGTTACTTGCTTCCTTACCATCCGCTCCGAATAAATTTTCACCTCTAAAAAATCCGGAAGGTTCCTTCCAGAGAGTAGGTGCCATACTTGTATCCTTTCGGAACAGAGGAATATATCCCAATTTAGAAAAAAAACAATTTGTTTCTATTTACCATAAATTATCTGTTCGTTCTCCCAATGAAACCGTCTTTGGTCAAAGACAAGACATCGCTCCTTATGTAACAGAACATGTGAGATACCTGCTTTCTCAGCTGGAAGGGGATAAGAATATTTACGAGAACGGTGGCTATACGATTGAAACTACTTTGGATCGAGGTTCGCAAGAGATCATTGGCCCATTGGTGAAAGCCTATTTGAGTAAATCCATAAAATCCGGGAAGATCCAAAAACGAAGAATCCGAAACCAACCTCCTTCCGGGATAGAATTCGCCATAAAACAAAAATTTGATGATATATCCATAGTAAATGACCTTTTTCTTGGTCTCGAGTTGACTGAATCAGAAAAAGATACCTCAGGTATTCAGGCGGCAATTGTAGGTATACAGCCTAATACGGGTCAGATTTTGTTTTTACATGGTGGCGAAGGTTTTCATAGTAATAATCAGTTTAATCGTGTAACACAAATGAGACGACAAACAGGTAGTACGATAAAAGCAATTTTGTATGCTTCGGCATTTGATGCAGGCGCTATTCATATGGGTACTAAGATTATGGATGCCCCTCTTTACTATAGAGGTGGCGGCGGGAAAGAATGGTCGCCAGAAAATTTAAATGGCAGTTTTGAAGGAGAAATAAGTCTCCGCACAGCACTTGTTAAATCTAAAAATACGGCTGCTGTCCAAATTGCTGAAAGGCTCGGTATGTCGAATATCGACCATTACTTTACCAAATATTTTTTCCCGAACGAACAAGAAAAAAAATCTCGATTTAGACCCGATTTATCCGTGGCTCTTGGATCTCTAGAAATCTCTCCTTTGGAGATGGCAACTGCATTTTCAGGATTTGTAAATCAGGGAACAGTCAAAAGACCATACCTCATCCAAAGGATTCGTAATGCTCGGGGCGAAGTTCTCTTTGAATCGGGTACTTACGATGAATTTAAACTCAAAGCCCCGATGGAGAGACAGGTAATAAAACCAGACACTGCCGAAGTCATGATTTCACTCTTACAAGATAGTGGTAAGGCAAGTGGAGTTCGTAACGGAAATTATACGGGAAATCTAATTGGGAAAACCGGCACTACAAATGATTACAAAGATGCATGGTTTGTAGGTGCAAGACCCGATATCAGTCTCGCTGTATGGGTTGGGTATGATGATCCAAAATTTGGTATGGGGCCAAGTGGTCTGGGTGGTGCAGTTGCCGCTCCACTTTGGGGAGAGATTTTATCCCAAATTGATAAAAATCACCTAACACCAAAGATCGAATTTCCGGCACCCACTCATGCTAGATCATATAAAATATGTTTATTAAGTGGAAAAGAAGCATCAGCAAACTGTCCCTCTAAATCCGAACTATATGTAACAGACCATCCACCAGAGGAAAAATGTTTGGAAGACCACAAAGCAGTCCCTACCGAAAATAAAGATTTGATGAAAGGATTGTATTGATTTGGATTCAATTCGTCTCATTACAAACCTTACCTTAAAGACTATATGTACTCATTTGGGTAGTGGTTCTATAAGACGAAGCTTTCATAAGCCTCGTTATTTCTTTCTGGTTGCAGTAATTATCTTTTTTAGCCTTGCTAATTCCATATTAGCAGATGGCTTGTACGAAGAAGCCTATGAGATGGAGAAGTCAAATACTCTCTATGCCATTCCACTTTACGAAAAAGCACTTTCAAAAAAACCGTCTGGTAAACTCCAGAAAGCTATTGTTACACGATTGTTCTTTCTCTATAAAAAACATGGCAAAATTCTGGATGGACTATTTCTAAATTCCAAATACTCGGGATACATTGCCTCATCCGATAAAAGTTGGATCTGGTCGGCCCTTTCTGAATTTTATAAACCGATTTCTTGGAAAGATCTAAATACCACTTACATTTTGGCAATGAAGTCAAATATAGATTCACCTATGGAATTGGAAGATTGGCTTGTTACTCAAAATCAATCCAAATTGGTAGAGTTTACTTCCGTCCTTTTGATGAAAAGGAAACAATTCCAATTACTCAAACAGGTTCTTATAAAAGTCCCAGCCAATTCAATCTCACCAATTTACCTTGGAATCGCTAATCTAAAGCTAAAAGACGATTCATCAAAGGAATATATAAAAAATTTGATCAGTGATGATGCTATACTTAACAACCATACTGCGGATGTTTTATATCTAATGGGAATGTACTACCGATCCTTGGAGGAATACAATTTATCCAGTCGCTACTTTCGAATGAGCGGAAGTTATGGACCAAAAGAAAGAGCAGTTCTCGAAACTTCAAAATCTCTTGCCTTAAAGGGATCTTTTAAAGAAATCTGCAACACATTTACCTTCTCTAAATCACTAAATGATGAAATCTGGAATTTACTTTACTTACACTGCCTTCCCAATCGTGATGAGATGATTTCTCCTTTGCGAAGTAGCATTAAAATTCTCTCTGAAAAAGAAGGGAACGAATTTTTGAAAAAACTTTTTTTGGGAATAACGGAATGATTCACCTACGTAGACTGAAAAAATCCACGAAAGTCTTTTTCTACGTAATGATTGTGATGGCGTTCATATATCCTTTGTTTGCTGGAATTTTATCCTATAACGATGAGATAATCAAGATACAATATAACTCTCCAACAAAATCAGAGATTCAATTTTGCCTACAAAAGGAAAGTTTTATCTTTGGGAAAAATTCTTTTCGAGACTGTAAACCATTTTTAGGCAAATTAGACTCCATTTTTGAATCCTTCGAAATCAATTTGGAAGAACCTAATGAAACTCAGTGGGCGTTTTATGATTATTTGGGACGCCAAATATTTCCAGATGTAACGATCGACGGGAATCCACTTCCCTTTGAACTTCAATCCATTGTTCGGTCAAAACGAGGTCAAATCAGTCTCCAGTTGTTGCGAAAAAAAGACAAAGCCTTCTTTTTTATCCGCATCAACTGGGATAATGTTGTTTGGGAATGAAACAAATGTCATTCTATCCTTCCTTCTTCATGGACTAATTCTTCCGCCACTTCCCAAGGGATGGGAACCTCTTTCCATTGTTTTTGGATTCGATAGAATCTTCCTCGTTTGACAGCAGGTCCTCCTTCCTTCATTGCTCTTTCATGTTCTTTCGCATAAACAAAGTTATCTATAGATTCTTCATCTTTCCATACAGTCATTGTCCATGCTTTTGATCCAAACAATTGTCTTCGTATAGATCCACCAAGGTAACCAGGATTGGATTCTATACTCTCGCGCACTGAGGAAACTCTTCTCCAAAAAGTCCATATATCGGATATAGAACCTTTGGTTTCCACCTCAGTTAAGGCAATCACAACAACTGTCTCATCTTTGATTTGGTAATCCGAAAGTTTGGAGGACTTTTGGAAGGGTGTGCCAACCACACAATTGGCAAGGGAAGTCAGTAGAGCCACAAACAGAATCCTCCTAACTGTAAAAAACGTTAGTCCCAGCATTTTATTTAACCATACCCGACATGATTTGTTTCATCAGGACTACGCGAATTCCTCTAGGCAAGGTAATCAGCGAATATCCCAAAAACTTCGACAAAAATCCTGGTCTTACTGTTGTTTGGTTGCCGAGAGCTGACATAGAAACCTTTGCAATACCTTCTGGTGATTGGGCTTGGCCCATCTTCATTCCTGCCCGATTTCCAAACCCTGTTTCGACTGGTCCTGGTGCAACACTCAATACATCAATTCCTTTGGATTTTACTTCATGGTGAAGTGCTTCCGCAAAACTTTGGATAAATGATTTGGTAGCTGAATAAGTTG
>JALOTI010000054.1 GCA_025457985.1 Leptospira sp. | reverse complement strand
ATCCCTTTTGTGGAAGGAATCTGATTGTTTGCTTGTGTATCAAATGCAATCGCCTGTCTAAGAGCTTTGCCAAGTCCTTTAAAAATAGACTCATGGATATGGTGCCTATTTTCTCCATAATGAACTACAACATGTAGGTTCATCTTAGCATTTAATGCAAACTTTTGTAAAAACTCACAAGTGAGCTCCGCATCATAGATACCAAATTTTCCATCCAGGACAGGGCCAGTGTATTTGAAATAAAACCTACCACCCAAATCCACAGACACCGTTGTTAAAACTTCGTCCATGGGTAGGGTAAAATGACCATACCGAAAAATTCCTTTTTTGTCCCCCAATTGTTTATGGAGCATTTGTCCGAGTAAAATGGCTGTATCTTCAACCGAGTGGTGGCAATCAATTCCAATATCACCTCTTAGAAAGAGATCCATATCGATTAGGCCATGTTTGGAAATATGTGAGAGCATATGCTCGAAAAAAGGTATCTCCGTATCAAATCGGTAATTGCCCGTGCCCCTTATGTTCAGATCCAGACGAATATCAGTTTCAGAAGTCTTACGTGATTCCTGCATATTCCTAGCATGTTTGTTTGAAAAGCTAGGTGTCAAGAGAGAAAGGAGCTGGAAAAGCCACTTTAAGGATTAAGAAGGAAAGGACAATTCTTGCCTAGATTTTTGCCTTTCCAAAAAACCGTGCGAGGGTTATTTACCAAACCTTTGGTTGAACATACGAACCAATTCAGTAATTGATTCTTCGACATACTTAAATTGCTTCAATTTCATCGGTTCCAAAGGCATCATGTTGTGGATCTTTTTATATCGGTCAAAAGATTCACGGATATAATCTAGGTACTTTTGACTTGTGATTCCATATCGTTTGAAGAGATCTTCATTTTCATTGAACAGCCTTTTGAATTCATCGCCAAAACTCCCATCATTGAGAAAGTAATATCGTAAGTCCGCCTTTGCTTGGGAAAAAGCTATATCGATGGATTTAATAAATTTTGAAGATTTCGCTGACTCTTGATTGCTTTCAGTGGCTTTTGAAATGGATTCCACTGCGTTTTCTATGGACTTTTTTTCGGACACAATTTTTTCCTTTTCAAAATCCTTAGTCAGCTTTTCTCTTTTTAAGATATCTTCAACGACAGACTTTTTTTTCTCAGCCATAGCTTTCATTATCTCTCTGAAAATAAGCTGTCAAGAATTTACGAAAAAAAATCAATCAAGTGCCTTTCGTAACGCACAATTAGCTATCCATTCGCAACGCAAACAGATCGGATCCTCGGTATTGTACGTACTGGGCGGGCAAATATTGGCATCCGCGACCTGTTTGTCCTTGAGATAAGCGACAACTTCAGCACTGGTCTTACGTTTTCCAAGTTCCTGAAGTAAGTCTTCATTGATTTTTTTCTGGTCCAAAAATAAGTCTTCAACACTCGTCTGTTTAGGAATTGACCTTAATTTTTTTTCGACTATCTCTTCCAAATGAAATGGGAATGGAACCTTAGATGGATCAATTTTCCTTTGAAACAATTTATAAAGGAGAAGACCACTAACAGCTCCTCCCAAATGACATGTATTGGAGACATTTCCCCCAGAAAGTTGAGAGATCACATAACCAATCGCAAGCGAAACCCAAACAGCATTTTTGGCTTTAACTGGGAAGATAAGAAGCAAGAGTTCAGTCTCGGGATAAAAAATTCCAAACAAAGCAAGAAGTCCAAAAAGTGCACCCGACGCACCAATTGTTACTCTCATAGTAGATTCTAAAAATTGAATATTACCACCTAACATCTCATTCAAATAGGCGGATCCTACAACAAATAGTCCGGCGCCTAGCTGAGACAAAAAATAAAAGATTGTAAATTTTGTTTTCCCGAGGATTGGAATCAAATGCGTTCCAAGCATATACATTCCATACATATTCACCAAAAGGTGGAAGGGAATCAGATCAGGGACATGTAAAAAGCCGTAAGTAAAGACCTGCCACACTCTACCCGAAATCACAAACTCCGGAATCAGGCCAAATCGGTATAGTAGCTGTTGGTTTGCAAAATACTGCAAAAAGAAGATAAAACAATTTAGTATTAAAATTATATTGAGCGGGTGTGAGAGGGGATTCCCAAATAAGCTCGGACTTTGACTGCTATTTCGACTCATCTTTAGGTTCCAAACTTTAGAATGGAGAGAAAGAAACAAGGGAAATAAAAAAAGGGGAAATCCTTACGGATCTCCCCCGGGAGTGACTTAAAGTAAAATCAGGCAACAGACTTTACCTTGATTATCAATCACTTCTACCATCGGAGGATTGGAACCTTGCCTTAATAGGATTTGGAAAAAATTAAGCGATTTTTGAAAGAGAGACCAGCGCCTCTCTGTTCCGAATTTCAATTTTGTTCTTTTCGACGGCGATAAAGTCTCGCGCCTTTAGGTCAGAGAGTGCTCGAACAAGGGTTTCCGTCTTGGTTCCGATATAGGTAGCTAGTACGTCTCTCGTTACTTTGAGCTCAACATGGTTTCGACGACCTTGGGCGTTGTCTAGGACGATTAAAATTTCGGCGAGTTTTTCGTGAACCTGTTTGGTTCCCAAGGAAACAACATGTTCTTCTGTCTCACGCCATTCCTTGCCCATTTGACGGAAAACCTCTTTTTGGAAGTTGATATCATCCTTAACTAGTTCGGCAATTAGGTCCCCAGTCAGGTAACAAACATGGGTGTCCTCTACGGAAACCGCACTGTGGTGGTAGACGGACTCAGAAATACAATCACGAAAGCCGATCCAATCTCCAGGGCCATTCAACCGAAGGGTTTGCTCTTTTCCATTGGAGAGCTGGACAAAACTCCTCACAAGACCCGACTTGATGAAAAAAAACCCCTTCGCTTCATTCCCAGAGTGGAATAAAATCTTTCCCCTAGGAAAAATGGCAAAGTCTTTGGAATCGTTGATCCTCTCAATGGTTTCGTGTGCCGCACAGTGCAACACATTGTGATTTTTGTAATCACAGACAAAACAATCTGGGTTCATCTTCTGTTCCATTTCCTGAACCGAACCACGGAGTTTTTTTTGTGTCGAGAAAAATTTAGAATTCTTCTAAATTTTTGATCTAGCGCCCCAAAAATTTGGGCTCTCTTTTTTCCAGAATGCTCTGTATCGTTTCTTTAAAATCTTCAGAAATAAAGTTACGAGCTTGGGATTCTGCTTCCTTTTTCAGTGCTTGGTCTAATTTTTTTTTGGAGTATAGGTTTGTTTTTAACTCTTGGATTGCAAGGGGAGACGCCTTTGTAAGCGATTCTGCAAGCTCCATGGCTCGCTCAACTACTTTTTGTTTGGTGACAACGTCATAAGCTAATCCGATTTCTTTAGCTTTTTTTCCATCAAACTGATCGCCAGACATCAGCAAATTCGTTCCCAAACTTTTTCCAAGCAACTCCGGGGCAAGATAACTACTGCCCATTCCAGGATGGATGCCCAATCGGACAAAATTGAACGAATACTTTCCTTCTTCAGCAAAGATTCTGAAATCACAGGCAAAGGCGAGGGAGAGTCCAGCACCAATTGCGTGACCATTACATGCTGCTATAACCGGAACTGGCAAGTCACGAACTGATAAAAAAAAGCTATAAAACTTTTTCATATCACGCCTGTTTTGTGAGAAACTTTTTTTCGAAAAGGATCTTAGAAGATTTAAGTCTCCCCCCGCACAAAAAACTTCATTTTTACCTGCAAGAACTACTGCCCTAGGAAGATTTTTTTCTTTCCGAATTTGTTGTATTAGGTGATAAAACTCCTCACCCATTTTCCAAGTCATGGAATTTCTCGAGTTCGGATTGTTTAAAAAAATAGAAACAATCCTACCGTGGGATGTTTCTATTTCAGAGGTTTCTAAAAATTCGTATTGGTAAAATTTAGACTGCGAGTTCATCAATCTGGAAGGATTCATACCAAGCCTTATCCTGTAAAGATAAAGGTTTGTTTCTCATCTCCAGATTCTCAAAGTAATTTAATAAAATTTCTAAGTGTAACGATTCTTCGATTTCCTTGTCTAAAACGATTTGGTCGATACCCTTACTAAATAGTGCTTCAGCCCGTATCCTATCTTTGTAATGGTCTGGTTTGCCTGAAAAAATCAAATGAGCTGAAATCAAATCAAACCGAATCGTATCCACGATTTTCCGGAGAGCATCCTCCGATTCTAAAAAATAACGCGAAGCAACTTCTGTTTGGAAATAATCTCCCCATGTAATGAGATCAGGCAAAGAGCCTGTTTTGTCCTGAATCTTTTTTTGAGTCTCCTCGTCCGTATACAAACACCCAGAAAACCTTTCCACAATTTGGTACAATTCCGAAAGAATCGAAAGTTTTTTAGGATTCAAAAGTCCTTGGCGGATCATTGGCAAAAGTTCTGGGTTAACGCTTTCAGGGATGACTAATTCCATACTAAATCTGTCGGAGTAAAATGCAGATTTCCTGCAGAATTTTCGGCTTGTTGGTTCGATTTTGAGGATTGGATCTTCGATATTTAATGTATGGCAATCGGCAGAACCGACTCGATGCAGGAACTCATTACGATCCTCGAAACCCTTTTTGAGGAAACGATCATCGGTTCAGACGTAAATATTGTAAAACACCTCTTTTACTACCTAAAAGCGGACAATCGAGAATTTGAATTCATTTATGAAGAAGAGTCCTTGATTGCCGCCGTTGAAGATATCCAAACCAATCATGTGATTCTAACCATTCCCGATCTAGTGGAACAGGGATCCAGAAGAGCAAGGGTTCGCTTTGAAGTAATGAATATCAACTACCAGTTTGAGGTAGTCATTACAGATATACAAAAAGAACGAATTGTTATCAAAACTCCTACGGAACTTCAGTCCTACCAACTCAGAACCAACCGAAGGATTCCAGTAGATGATCTATTTATGAACTTTATCATCCTATTTCGATCCTTGAGTGGTGGATCTAGAGAAGTAGGAAAAAACCTTTATGCTGAATCTCGGTTTCCCCACCTAATGAAGGAAGTACGGAGGGACCAACCAGACTTAAATTTGATAAATTTAATATTGACTGAGGCTATCCAAAAAGTTAGTTCAGATTACGAAATTGTTTTCTTTAAAAACGAGACGAATGGAAATGAGTTTGAAAAGTTTTTAAAACAGACCATCGAAAACACAGGCAAGTCAATCTATATTGCAGATTGTAACAGAATTGATTCTTATATCCAAGAAACGAAACACCCTACCTTATTCAACTTCTACCGCGAGTTCCAAGAAATGTCCAAGGAATATGATGAGGGTTTTGCACTCGATTTCTTTGAATCCATGCGAAAACATGAGTCGAGAAATTTTTTAGTTTCTTATGTGGTAGCTCCGATTCGACTTTATGAAGAGGTAGTTGGATTCTTAAAAGTTTATTCAACGGCTATGGAAAGATTTACAATTTCTTTGGCGCAAGGGGATTATATTCATGAATTGTCTGAAATTGTGAGTTATGCTTTTACAAAAATTGCCATTCAAGAAGGCAGTTATGAGACTATGCAAAGTACAACGAGGGTCATCGATATTTCTTTAGATGGACTTCTATTTGAGATTTTTGATAAAAGACTGTTTTTATATCTTAAAAGACACAATATCATAAAAATGTTTATTCCTCTAAACGATGAGAGGACAATGATTATCCGAGGAGAAATCATCCGATTTTTAGACCGCGGAGATCATTTTCACTTAGGGGTAAATTATTTTAGTGCTGCTCCAGATGATATGTTATATCTGGAAGAATTTTTATTCCGAAAAAGTATGAAAATTCTCTCAGAATAATCCCGATTGTTTCTCCGCTAATCGAATCGCATTTAAGATATCTTCTGAAATTTGGCTATCACCCGTATAATAGAGTCGCAACAACTTACCATGTTCAACGAGTTTATCTCGATACTCAATTTCCTTTGAGCTTCCGCGATATTCCTTCCATTTAACATTATAGTATAAACATGCAAGTTTATGAAGGTAATAATCTGCTTTACGGAGGCTATATGCTTTTTTGAGAGATAATTCAGCAAGTTCACTCCATTCTTCACGATTCTTTCGTACTGCTACACCTTGCTCAGCTAAACCAGAATGTGTAAGATTGATGTATGCAATCTCCAAATTATACAACCAGACTTCATAGTTTTTAGGAAAAACTTCTCGAGCCTCTTTTGCAACGATTGGCATTAGCTCAAATTGTTTTTTATTCTCTTTCCCTTCTACTTTATGATAGAATACTAAAAAACGCATATAATCTAAATAAAATAATATTTTTTCTTGGTTATTGGAAAACCTTGCCCTATTTTTCCATGCGATGGAATACTCGAACGCAGTGGAAACATAACCTTCTCCATCTTTCCAATGAGCTTTACCCAGGGCATAATGTATATCAGGTGAACCTTGATCGAGTGAAGCCGCATGTTTGTAATGGCGAATGGCTTCCTCAATCTGACCTTTCGCAAAATAATGGTCACCTTGTCTTTTAGCTAAAAAAGCTTCCTCATATTTTGTTGTATCCAATAACCTAGCAGCTGTCATCGGTCGATCTTCGATGAGTCGCAGATAACCTTCACCACGGACTTGCCATCCAAAAAATGTAGTTTGGTAAACTGACTTAACAGTAATCATCCCAACTATATTACCATCTTTGAATGTTTTGTGGTCTGGATTCTTTTCGAGTAAGTATAAAGTCTGACCAACACGAATCCCTTTCGGATCAGAAACTTTTAAGGTGACTGTATCGGGACGGGTATCCACCGCAAGTTCTGCCGAAACCTTATCGACTTCAAAAAATGATGCCTTTTCTACACCAACAACATCCCCGACAACTATCATTCGCAGTGGTTCTAAGGATTCTTGGCTACGAAACGCAAACACCAACCTGTCATCTGGTGCTTGAGCGAGAATGGATGAGAAGAAACAGATATATAGGAATAAGTGCCGAACCATTCAGTTTAAGGATCGACGAAATCTGCATTCCCAAAGAGAAGAAAATCTCAGAAGAAACGCAGATTCTTTTATTTTATGGCTTAGGTAAAAAGGTTAATTGGAATTTTCCCTCTCCTATCTCTTCCTTGGAAAAGAGAATTTTACGTGCCTTACCATGAATGTAGTCCTCAACCATATTCCCATAAAACGGACTCGCTAAGTTACCGCTATTCCCAATCGGTAGTTGGGTTACCGATTCGCTAAACCTTCCAAAATCGATGACCCTTCGTTTGGAAGGACCAGATGTGGCCGTCCAGTCTTCTCTCATCAATTTATATTTGAGGTTGTTGACAACTTCTGAACCACCTTTGGAAGGATGTGGACCAATATTAAAGATACGCCCAATCATTGGCAAAACTCCAAGTGGATGTGGATGTTTTACTTTGTAGAGATTTTTCCAGGTCCAAAGACTTGGCGATTTTGAAATCTTTGATTCTAAGTAGGCACCTGTTTCATCTAAAGATTTCTGAAGTATATCATCCCGAGTTTCAATCACTCCAACAGTAGATTGGTCATCCCAAAATCTGGAATTTGGACTTCGCACTAACTTCCGATAGGCGTTCCAATACTCCGCAAATTCGCCATAAAGCTCAAATTTTTCTTTTCCTAGTTCATCCAGAAGACATAGCTTTAGTGTAGTATAAAAAAATACATCATACACAGCTGCGCCAGATGAGTCAGTATCATGTTCAAAATTCCAAGCTTTCAGTTTTTCTAAAACTTGTTTGCCTGCCAGAGTTTTCGGTTCTTTTGTATTTTGTAAAAGTATTTCCAAATATTCAGGGGCAAAACTAGCAACTGTATCATTTTGCAGTGCGGCAAGTTCTTCCAAACTCCATTTTTCTTTGCTTTCCAACACTGATACGATTCTTTGAAATCGATCAGCTGGTTGCCAATTCCCTTCTGGTTTTCCGAGACCAGGAAGATTATTTGTAGTGACGAGATTGTTCGCAGTAACAATAATTCCATTTTTTGGATTGACCAACTTTGTATTGTTAGAAGGAGCCACATAACCTATGATATCCTCTTCACCCGTACTACCCTCCAAAATTTTCCTAGGATTCCCTGATTTTAGTATAGGAAATCTACCAACAGAATAATATGCGATATTTCCATTCTTATCAGCATAACTAAAATTCAATCCAGGCGCCGCAATCAGAGAAGATGCCGAATCTAATTCGCTAAAACTATTTGCCCTGCCCATTTTATATAAAACATCTAAAAGAGGATTTTTTAGATGGTGGTTTGCCCAATACAAACTAATAGGACGACCTTTATATCCTTGGATAAATTCCGTTATAATAGGTCCGTGGTTTGTAATCTTCACAGAAAAAGGGATCTCTTTTCCGTCCTTTTGGAGAATAGGATCAGATATAATTTGCAAAGGAATCCAGGAATCTTTGTAGAGAAATTTATCTCCTTCAATGGTTTCAAAGTACAAATTGACGTCGTCTTGCTCTAACATTGTCAGGGCCCAAGCCTTTTCTTTGTTATGTGCAATCAAAGGGAAGGGAACAATGGACAAAAAATACCCGTAGTTTTCGTAACCAGGAAATTGAATATGTGCTTCATACCAAGCACCCGGATTCGATAGGGCTATATGTGGATCATTGGCAAGAATTGCTCCACCACTTGTGGACCGAGAAGGTCCGATAACCCAAGAGTTACTTCCTTCCATCGGTTGGATGGGAAATTGTAATTTATCAAATTGCAATAGAAACTCATCTAACGCCTTTCTATTAAACTGATTTGAAATGATTTTTGGATGGGTAGAAAGAGTAGCTTTTGATCGGTTCTGAATCGAATTATCCTGGGAAGCTAACTTAGGATATCCAGGCTGCGAGT
>JALOTI010000053.1 GCA_025457985.1 Leptospira sp. | reverse complement strand
GCAATCCCAAGGATAAGGCCCGTATCACAAATAATCGAACCCACGGCATTTCCCAGTGCAATTCCTGGGTTTCCATCCAAAGCAGACAAAACGGAAACAGAGACTTCGGGGAGTGTTGTCCCGAGACTAACAATGGTGGCACCCACAATCATTTTAGGAACACCCCACTTGGTGGAAAGTGAGACTGCTTCATCGACAAGAACAACCGCTGCCTATCCCAATACCAGAATGGAACCCAGAATAATAAGAATCAAAAGCGGAAGGGGGAGGGTCTGAAAAGTTGCTGATAAAAATTCATCCATGGATAAAGGTCAAGATATGAAGTTCTCGAAGCGATTGCGACTCTTTCTTTTCCTTCTGAATCTATGTTTTTTTGTTTTCACAAGGGGAGTCACAGGGCAACCCCGAATTCCCAAAGAGCCGACTCTTCCTAATACGCCAATGGAAGATAAAAAGGATGACCGAAATGCCCGAGGGGACACTACGAAAAAGGAATACTCGGTATTGACACTCACTCTTTGTGATGGCAGAACAGTGAGAGGAGAATCACCGAACAAACAAGAGGTGATTCAATTTGAACATACCAAAGATGGAATTTTATACAAAAAAAAGTTAAATCTCTCGGAGATAGACTCTCTAAAAATTGATAACTGGGAATTCAAACAAAAGCGGGAAGATAAAAAAGGAATAAGTTATGAACTTGTTCCTAAAAAAATTCGCATAAGAACTAAAACAGGAGAAACATTCTATAAAGAAACGGGCCTTGCAGACTTACAGTTGCTTAGTTTTGAGATCAAAAATTCGAATGGAGTTGCCAATTTATTTTCATATTGGGTGGATCTTAAGTATCCGAACGGATCCTGGTATTCTGGTTTGGCATCTGTAAAAAATGAGGCTAACGGGAGAGAGGACTGTCTAAAAGATGTCGTTCGAATGATCGAATGGGAGTGAATTTTGGATGTTTCTTTTCCTTGGGAATTTTCCCAAATAGAAAAACGGGTGGATGCGATCGATCCGGTTAAGTACGGTTCGAGTAGAAACTATATTGATGGCGACGTTACAAAACTTTCACCCTATATTTCGAGAGGAGTGATTTCCTCCAAATACGTGTTAGATCATGTATTGCAAAAAGGCTTCAAACACTACAAAATTTCCAAATTTATCCAAGAGCTTGCTTGGCGAGAATACTACCAAAATCTTTGGTGGGAAAAAAAAGATCATCTGTTCCAAGATTTAAAAAATGAACAATCATTTGTCAAACACCGAGAATTTCCAAAATCTGTGTTTCTGGGAGAGATGGGAATTGATTCACTCAATAAAGAAATCTTAGATTTTTATAAAACAGGTTATTTACACAACCACGTAAGAATGTATATTGCATCGATTGTTTGCAATATTGCAGGTGCATATTGGGAGTTACCATCTGAATGGATGTTTTACTATTTAAAAGATGCAGACCCTGCAAGTAATGTATGTTCTTGGCAATGGGTGGCTGGTTCATTTAGCAACAAAAAGTACTTCGCCAACCAAGAAAATATCAATCGTTATTTGCATGCATCCGAACAAGGCACATACCTGGACAATACGTACGAATTTTTAATGGGTAACGATATAGTTCCAAAAATCTTACAATCGAAGATATCTAAAAAAGAAATGGGACTCGAAACTAATCTCAAAGATTGGGCAATCCGTAATGGGCTGATGAACAGTATCGATCAAAGTTTTAGTCCTTTCTTAGACTTTTCTGCTAGAACAGTTTTTTTATATGATTTTTACAATTTGGATCCTCTCTGGCATAAAGAAGAAGCGGGAGAAAAGGTTTTGGTGCTTGAGCCCAAACTTTTTGATCGGTTTCCTGTCTCAGATATGACTTTGGATTTTGTATGGGACTTAGGAAGGAATATTCCCAACTTAAAGTTGTTTGTTGGCGAATTTTCGGAACTAAAAAATAAGTTTTCTAGCGAAGCTAAATTTTACTTTAAAGAACACCCAACAAATCTGCATTATACGGGTATTTCGGAAGATAGAGATTGGATGTTTCCGGAGGTCCGAGGATACTTTCCTTCCTTTTTTAGCTATTGGAAAAAAGTAGAAAAAAAATACTTCGAGAACAAATCAGGGCAACCTTCTTTGTTCCCTGACCTTTAGAATCCATCCTGATCCTGTTCTCGTTTTTTTAAATCTTATAAGGAAACACAATCCACAAAGTACGTAATTTCTCCATTCTCTGCTTTTTCTTCAACCAAACCATGGATATCCGTCTCAAAGCCCGGAAATTTAACATTAAATTCACGAGCAAATTGAAGGTATCGAATGATTGTTCGATTGAATTTTTCACCAGGAATCAGTAGAGGAATTCCAGGAGGGTACGGTGTCAACAAAACGGATGTAATACGTCCATCTAAATCATCAATCGGAACCCTTTCGATATCTCTGTGAGCCATTTTTGCAAATGCTTCACTTGGTTTCATGGCAGGAATCATAGGACTTAGATACATTTCTGTTGTTAGATGAGATATATTGTTTGCTCGATACACTTCGTGCATCGATTGACAAAGATCTCTTAGTCCGATTCGATCATATTTAGGATAGGCTTGCGTAAACTTTGGCATTACTCTCCAAAGAGGTTGGTTTGCATCATAGTCGTCTTTGAATTGTTGTAATTCAGTTACCATTGTATTCCATCGACCTTTGGTTATACCGATAGTAAACATGATGAAAAAACTATAAAGACCTGTTTTTTCTACAATGATCCCATGTTCAGCAAGGTATTTCGTAAGGACAAGAGCTGGGATTCCCCATTCTGCAAATTCTCCTTCTACACTCATACCAGGAGTGATTACAGTTGCTTTAATTGGATCCAACATATTAAATCCGGAAGCGATATCACCAAACCCATGCCAACGATCGTTTGCTTTTAGGATCCAATCCTCGCGTTCGCCGGAACCTTCTTCTGCCAAAGCTTCAGGTCCCCAAACACTGAACCACCAATCATCTTCCAATTCTTCATCGACCTTTCTCATTGCACGTCGGAAGTCCAAGGCCTCAGTGATTGATTCCTCAACAAGTGCATTGCCACCAGGTGACTCCATCATAGCAGCAGCGACGTCACAACTTGCAATGATTGCATATTGTGGGCTCGTACTTGTATGCATTAAAAAGGCTTCGTTAAAAATATTCCTATCCAAAGTTTCCGTTTCGCTGTTTTGAACGAGAATTTGACTGGCTTGAGAGAGACCAGCTAACAACTTATGCGTGGACTGAGTTGCAAAGATCATACTATGTTTTGGACGTGGTCTACCTTCACCGATGGCATGCATACCAGCATAAAACTCGTGAAAGGATGCATGTGGAAGCCATGCTTCATCAAAATGAAGTGTGGATATTTTCCCGTCTAACTCTGCTTTGATATCCTCTACGTTGTACAAAATTCCATCATAAGTACTTTGGGTAATTGTTAAAACTCGCGGATTTCCTTTTACGTCTTTTGCAAATGGGTGTTCTGCGATTTTTCTTTGTATATTTTCCCACTTAAATTCCGATTTTGGAATTGGGCCTATGATACCAAAATGGTTTCTAGTAGGCATAAGAAAAACTGGTATCGCACCAGTCATTGTAATCGCGTGAAGGATACTTTTATGGCAATTTCTATCGACGATTACTACGTCTCCAGGCGCCACAACACTATGCCAGACAATTTTGTTCGAAGTTGATGTTCCATTCGTAACGAAGTACAAACTGTCACATTTAAAAATACGAGCTGCATTTCGTTCACTAGCAGAAATAGGCCCTGTGTGGTCTAAAAGTTGACAAAGTTCATCCACCGCAATACAAACGTCAGCTCGTAACATATTCTCACCAAAAAATTGGTGGAACATTTGCCCTACAGGACTTTTTAAGAATGCAACGCCACCTGAGTGACCTGGACAGTGCCAGCTATAACTTCCGTCATGTGCATAATGTGTGAGTGCTCGAAAAAAAGGTGGAGGCAAACTATCTAAATATGTTTTTACTTCTCGAAGAATAGTGCGCGCCACAAACTCTGGAGTATCTTCATACATGTGGATGAAGCCGTGGAGTTCTTTTAAGATGCTATTTGGGATATGACGGCTAGTCCGTGTTTCGCCATACAAAAAAAGTGGGATGTCAGCATTCCTGTGTCGGACCTGGGTTACAAAGTTCTTCAGTTGTCTTAGGGATTCTGGAACCATCCCTTCTTCTTCAGGGGTGAATTCTTCGTCATCGATCGATAGAATAAATCCACCAGCCCGGCTCTGTTGTTGGACGAAGCTCGTTAGATCCCCGTAGCTTGTTACGCCTAATACTTCAACACCTTCACCTTCCAGTGCTTTTGCTAGCGCGCGAATTCCGAGGCCACTTGCGTTTTCGGAACGGAAGTCCTCGTCTATGATGATGATAGGAAATTGAATTTGGCCGTTTTGATACATCAGACTCCATAGGAAGAGTCCTCGCTAGAGAATCAAATTCTTTTAAAAATCTAAACTCTTTTTTTCGGGAGATACTTGTAGTATTCCATTTCCAGAGTATTGATCAGGTAGGTGTAGTATTTAACTAACTTTTTATCAAATTTCTTTTTATTCATCTCATCTCGAAAGTGGTCAGCCAACTGACCACGAAAGAGGGCACTCTTCATATCGTTTCGATTGATGAGTAGAGTGGAAGGCATATCGCGAATGGCAACTTCCTCAGGAACGAGAATCGTTGAGACGGATTGAAGGCAAGCATACTCAACGGTGGATGCAATTTTATCATTATCCTTTTCTTTGGCGAGAGTTAGATTGTTTCGTTTGATATTATCCAGGTTTTCATAAATACGTTTACGAAGAGATTTGGGATCGAGTACTTTATCGGTGATTTTATTAAACTTTTTGGGAAAAACAAAATTGTCGGCAGCTTTATAAATGCTAGATAACTTCTCTTCTTTTTGTTGGCTCTGCGCATCGGATTCGTCGTTACTTGCAGATGCGTTCCCACCAAAAGAACTTGGTTTTCCCCAATCAGTTACTCCTGGAAATTTTCCCGAGTTTTTTACATCTTCTTTGATCTCTTCCGTAGTTTTTTCACGAAAGTAAATGGCTGCCATAAAACCTAAAGCAATCGAAAATGGAACTCCAAAAAAGATGGGTAGCGCAGATCGTAAATAGTACCCTGCGGTAATAAATATCAATGTACTGACTATAAAAGTTAAGATACCAGGAACAACATTAAAACGAGAACGAATCTCTTCGCCTCTTTCTCGTTCCATCTCTTCCATCTCCATATTTTTGACATCTGCATTGAGTTTCGCAATCAGGTCTGGCTTTATTTTGCTGTTGAGCTCTGGGTGTTTTGGATTTGAAAGTCTATGATTTATGATCTTTGCATATTCCAATTGTTTTTTGTATTCTGGGTTAGAGCGACCATCTAAAGCTAATTTGTGTATGACGGCGGCCATATAACAATGATCTACAACATAATAAATCGAAGAACCATCCGGTTTTTTTTCCTCATAATAGGAAAATTCAGAAAAAACATCGTCTTTTAAACGTTTGATGTATTCTTTCGTTTTTTCTTCGGATGTGATACCTGCATTGGCAACTTCTTCTTCAAAATTAATTCGGAGTAACGTGTTATTATTTTTTGTATGTTCAGGAATTTTACCAATTACGGCTTTTTTCACGGAGCTGTATATGTTGTCATCCTTCCGAGTAAGGACAGATCCTTTTTCTTCTGAAAGACGTTTAAGGATTTTTATACTTTGTTCAATTGTTTCTTTGACGGCAAGACCCACATTTCCCTTACCTGTTGTGTAAGGATAGGTTTCAATGGTTTTGATAAAATTTTGGACGGTCTCTTCCGGGTTCATTTTTTCTTCTAAGGAAGTGAATCTAGGAATAGCCATATAACTGGACAGTTTTTCCAAAAAGGTTTCATACTTGGATTCTTTTGCAAGTTTTAGTAATTGCGAGTTTGCAAAGATTTCTAATGCGTTAACTTGTGCTAATATCTGGTTCACAACCTCAGGAAGTTTTTTAAAAGTTCCGTCTGGGAGGATATTCAATTCATCTATTACTATATGATAATCATTCAATATTGAAAGAGCCAGGTTTTGTTCTTTTGCAAAAGTAACAAAGTCCTGTAAAAAATCTGGCATTGGAATGTAAGGAAGATTGCCAAATCCCTTTCGAACTAAAGAAGTAATTTCGGCTTCTAGTGAACCGAGTTTTGGATAGAGCCATTGAATCCCATCTTTGTTCTTTTGAAGTAAAATACTACCTGGGTTTTCTTCGTCCCAGTTTCTTCCTTTTTTGGCACGATTTTCCAATAGGAGTTTTACAAGTTCGGACGAAAATCGAAAACAAGCCTGCCTATATGGTTGTGTATCTGTTTTGTTTTCTTTTTGAGGAGCAACTAACGCAATTTTTGCGGAAATCTTGCTTCCAGTGCGAATTAGATATGGATAGGCATATGCAACACGATTTTGACCTCTATGATCAATATCTAAAATTTGACGAAGAGCAAGGTAAATTGCATTTTCTGATTTTCCCTGGGCACCTAAGTTGTTGTATTTGCCAAGGGCCTCTGGAAGTTTATCAACAGTTAGTAGGTAACTTGCATGAATCTCTTTACTGCCATGTTTTTCAACTCGTTTGTGCCAGTCTTTTAATTCATCCATGATACATCGAGCAGTGGGTGTTAAACTGCCAATTGCATCAGATAAAAAGATATAGGATTGCGCAGATGGGCGATTGTTCTCCTCCTCTTGTTTGGAGGTGGAGTTTACTGCTACTGTGTCAGAAAGATCAATGCTATCGTCTTCGCTCATTTAATTCGCCTGGTACTTTGCCAAGATCCGTGAAAGCAATCTGGCTCCGTTAGCTAATTCTTCTTCACCTGCGCTGTATGTCAAACGTATGCATTCCCTTGTATGTGAAAATTCCTCAGCTAATCCTGGAAAGAAGTAATGTCCTGAAACAAAATAGAGTTTCTCTAATTTACAAATTTCATAAAGTTCTTGGTTGGAAATTTTGAGTGAGGGGAAGCGAATCCATATAAAAAATCCGCCCAAAGGCTCATGTATTTCGTAGTTTATATCGTTCATTTGGAACGAAGTTTCAAAAAGATCCAGTGCTAGCTGTTTTTTCTTTTGGTAATATGGTCGTAAGGTGTTATTTGACAGATTTACCAAACTGTCCTCTCTGAAAAAAATTTCTGCCATATAAACACCTAAATTCCCCACCGCTAGATTTCCCATACTCGCAAAACTCGACAGTTTTTCGATTGTGTTTGGATCTGAAATCAAGATCCCTAATCGAACACCTGGAAGTCCGACCTTGGAAAGGCTAAGGGAAAGAGTTCGTCCCTCTTTGTGGTGTACGGGTTTGGACGAACCAATCAATGCGGGGAAGGGTGATCCATAAGCCAAATCAATGATAAAAGGAAGAGAACGATTTTTAGCGACCGAATCCAAATAGTCCAAGTCCTCTTCAGAAAAGACATTCCCTGTGGGATTGGTCGGATTGGAGATCAGAATAGCTCCAAATTCAGATTTTTCCAATTTCGTTTTATCCATTTTGTATAAGAATCTATGTTCACCAGTCTTTTGGATAAGTGGAGGGAATGAGGTAAAGGAATTTGGTTCGAGTATTTGGTCCGCATAACCGATGTATTCTGGAACTAAAGGCAAAAGAATTTTAGATATTTTGTTGTTTTCCATCCTACCGGTATAGAGGTTTAGAAGGTATGAAAACGCATTCTGACTACCGTTAAAAAATGCAATATTATCTTTTGTTAGAGTATAATTCAAGTAAGGTGATAGATATTCTGCTGTTTGTTCCCGTATGGAATCGTTGCCTATTGGAGATTGGTAATCACCGAGAAGAGATTTGAGGTTAGGGCTTTTAGACAGCCTTTCGAAACATTCTTCAAAGATTCTTTCTGCTTCCGGGATATGAGCTGGGTTTCCCCCTCCCAATCGGATCACGTCTGTTCGCCCAGATACCTTCCCTAAGTCTTCCATAAGAGAGCGGATGCCTCGGTTTTCTGTGAGTTTTTTGGCGACGGCAGAAACTTCCATGCTTTGACCAAAATTCCAGGAAATTGTGGGGCTAGAATCTATTTTTACGGAGAAATTCTAAAAATTATGTTCGCATTTCCAAAAATGAAGTGACATAATTCAGCAAACCTATAATTAAGAGACATAATAAAGGAAAGCTGTTGGATGAGCGCGGAAACAATACAAAGACCGATCCGAAAAGAAAAAGAAATCGAATTTTACAAACCCACCCTCTCGCGTGAGGATTTAAAAGGTGTTTTGGAGTGTTTGGTAGACGAACATTTGGCAAGTGGTCAAATCGTCGAAAGATTTGAAAAAACGTTCTGTCATACATTTAAAACGAAGTACAGTGTGTCCACGAATTCACTTACGTCTGCATACCACTTGGTATTGCTTGCGTTAGGTGTGAAAGCAGGCGATTCGGTTCTGCTTTCTAGTTTTGCTCCAATTTCTGCGCTTGATGCAATATTTTTAATACAAGCAAAACCTGTTCTTGTTGATTTAAAGAAAAATTCTTTTCATCCAGATCCTGAAGAGTTTTTAAAAAAGAAAACCGAATTTGATATAAAATATGCAATCTTCCATCACAATTTTGGTTGTTTAGTTAATCTTTCACAATACCAAACAGAAGGAATGGATGTGATTGAAGATTTTACGGAAGCAATTGGGGCCAGTTCGGAAACTATTTTAGTTGGTCGCCAATCTAAAGTTAGTATTTGCGGGCTCAGTGCCGAAAATATGATTACGACTGGAAATGGGGCTATGATATTGACCCAAGACCAAACAGTTTGCCAATCCATCAAATCTTGGAAAACGGGAGCGTCCAA
>JALOTI010000503.1 GCA_025457985.1 Leptospira sp. | reverse complement strand
GGACGCCGAACAGCATACAGGACGTATGCGGGCGCGAAGTCTGGCCAGGGAGGGCCAGCTAAGCGCGAGGCGGCCAAATGGAGTTAGGGGAAATCCACCAACACCACTTAATTCAGGTATTGTGGCAACAGATGACCCCATCCGACGAAGAGAGGATGAGGAAGGTGGGGAGGTTAACAATCCACAGATCGATGGAATGAATCCGGATAGGACAGTTTTCGAAGTATTAGAATTACCGAACAATGAAGTTTCCGCAGATGGGGTCTCCATTGCTCCTTGGTATACATCGAAAGAATTCACGGTTACTAATGAAAGTGGATCACCTGGCGAGCCTTCAAAGAGTAAGGATTTGGTCGATCGAATGCCTTCTGAGTTGCGTAAAGAAATTGAGCAAAAATATCAAGCAAACCTTGCTGTTAAAACCATTGATTTTCTGGCAAAGGTAGAAGCCGAGAGCGGTAAAAAGATAAAGAGTGAAAAAGAGCAAGCCATCGCTGATAGAAAAAAATATGAGCAGTGGTCAAAAGATTCTAATTCAAAAAACAAATCCGATATAATTAAAAAAGGAGTCGAGGAACTTACTTCCAAATCGGAAGCGGTAAAAAAATATTCCAAGCAAAAAAATGCACTGGAAACGGAGTTGAATTCGATCAATGGTATCGCCGCGAAAACCAAATCAAAATTCCTAGAAAATGCGGGAGATTCTAAACATATACGAGATGCAATTGATTCTTTATCGGCCTACGCTGAAGGGTATTCGAGGATGATAAAAGATGGTCAGTTAACGGCAGAAGTTGCTAGCCAATTACTCAAAGATAGAACTGAAGCAGTCTGGAAAGAAATCAACTCGTTAGATAAAAACGTTGCAACAAGTGTGTATATCAAAACTTTCAATCAAATGGAAAAATCGATTTTACCGAATGGAATTGACCCGAAAGGGTTGACAGATGCGGAAAGAAAAGTTATGGTTTTTAGTGGCAATAACTACCAATTACTTTTTGATAAATTGTCATCCAAAGAACGAACCGTGGCGGAGCAAAAATTGGCATTAGCAGGACTCAAACCACCAACAATTGATGCATCTGCAAGCCCGGAAGTTGCAAACCAACTAAGAAGTTCTTATGAGAAACTTGTAGTAAAAATGGCAATGGAAGAACGAAGAGTGGGAACACTAACGAAAGAGTTAAATAACACTACCAGACTGCTCAACACAGAGAAATCAAATATACAAAGGGAAGTCACGAGCTCCATCAGTACCATTGTTGCTAGGGAGAAGAAACTTTTTGAAGTAAAAATATCTGTGGTTGATGACTCTGGAAAATGGAAAACCATTACAGTGGATACAAGGGATCCAAATCTTTCACCTGACATAAAGAAGGTGGCGGATAAAGCATTAGCTGACAAAGAGTGGAAACGAATATTAAATGAGAGAAACAAAGCGGAAGCTGAATTCAAATTAAATGAGCAGTTTAAATTTGAATCCGCCTTGGCAGATGCCGCGGTTCAGAATCGGCTCACAGAGCTAACAACAATTACTCCCGGAGAAAGGTTAACTTTGGAGGTTCGGTATCCAGATCCTTTAGAGCGCCAAAAAGCAGCTGACGAATTCCTAACAAACAAGCTGATGGAAAACAAAGCGGAAATCGATGCAATTGGAGCTATGTGGCAACATAAGGATCCGAGCTTTTATGAAAGAATGGCAAAATTGGAAGCATACCAGGGTGCAATTGAGCCGTCTCGAATTACTGCAACTAATATCGACGAGGCGATTGACTCTCCAAGTTCACCAGAATTTCTCAGAAGTAAATGGTGCGTTGCATTTGCGAATTGGAGTATGTTGAAACGAACTATGGGAGATCTGGTTCCCGATTTTGAAAAATTCGTCAAAGAAGTAGCAGACCAGGATCAAATTGATAGAACTGATATGACTTTAAGTACGGCGGCCGTTGTGGAACGTTATTCTGGTGGTAAACTCGTGAGAAAGCCTGGTTTTGGAGATAAGGATGTTCTTCCGCAAGATAACAGACAGGCAGGCTACCAGATCATAGCAGACTTCTTAAAACAAGAACGCCCGGAAGCGATCACCTTACGAGTAAAAGATGATGGAAAAGGACATGGACATACGCAAGTTTGATCCGGAGAATTTTAGAGAGTCTTTCATTTTTTCAGATTCAGTTGATAACAAGTATGCTGAAAATGCACCATACAAGTTTGATTATATAAAGAAAAAATGATGAAACTAATCAATATTACTTTTTTGCTTCACATATTGTTTTTATCGTCATCTTCTTGTAAAAATAACATTGGATTTCAGAAATCAGACCCAGAAAATGTAATAAAAGAATTGCAAAGTCGAAAATATGAATATTCGAAATATTTAAATTTTCGGAAGGAAGTAGTTGAAGAGATAGTTGTAAAGGAATCCACAATTTATAAGGAAGGAGACATTGATCTAATTTGCGAGTTAAGAATGTTACGAGAATTAAAGTTCTCAAAAGCAAAGATCGCAAATTTTTCTTCTGCGCAAAGTGGAAAGTGTCAAAACTCTCAGATCTCGCGAGTTAGGGTTTCAAATTCTAATCTCAACAACCTTCAAATTTGCAATTTTGTAAAGTTACTTAAATCGGAAATGCTTTCCATTGAATTTTATAATTCAAAATTCGATGGTTTGGATTTGGAGTGCTTTTCGGATCTCTCAAATCTTGATACCTTGGCGCTAGACAGAGTAGATTTAATAAATGACAAACAATTTTGTAACTTTTCAAAAAAATCCAAAAAACTAACCTTCCTTCGGTTAAACGACTCTCCTTTAACTAATAAAAGTTTAGATTGCATGCTCGAACTTCCTTCCTTAAAGGAAGTTATGCTACAACGGTGGAAGAATGTTTCTGAAGACGAAATGCAAGATTGGGTGACGAAATATGAGAGAAAGTACAACCGTAAACTGGAAGCGCAGATAATTGACCCCATTGGATACGAAAGGTAGAACTTTCCTTTTTTTTTCTAGTATAGGGTAGATGCATACGAGTTGAAGATTCCCTCAGGTCGATACTCGCACTGAACTCACGTCACCCCCCGCGCCACCGATCAATCCGCAGCGACAATAGGAGCGAGGATACAAGCAAACCGAAGGTTTGACTTGGTGGATGAGCGAAGCGAATCCAACAGAATTAA
>JALOTI010000052.1 GCA_025457985.1 Leptospira sp. | reverse complement strand
TTTGTTCTTAAGAAAAATATTTGGGTTATCAAATAGAGATAGCTGGATGCCAATAGTGTTTGGATTTGATGGAGTAAGTTCCGAATTTAATTCAATCGATTTCATGTTTCCACCACTTTCGGATCAATTCCTTTCCTCGAGAAATATGACTTTTGATCGTATTGAGTTTGATATTAAGTTCATTCGAAATTTCTTTCAAAGGTTTATTTTCAAAATAGTGCAAGATGATCGGTAACTGATAGGATTTAGGTAGTTTTGCAATCATGTCCCGAAGGATTCCATGTGTTTGCTCTTGGTGGATTTCTTCTACGATGGAGATCGGTTTTGGCTCAGCAATCTCGTGTTCGGCGGAGTCAAACGATTTTACCAATATCTTTTTTTTGCGAAATTCTTTTGAAAGCTGAAATTTTGCAATTTGAAAGATCCAGGTTGAAAATTGGGCAGCACCGCGGAAGGTACTAAGCGATTCATATGCCTTTAAAAAAACTTCCTGGGTGAAATCTTCCGCTTCTTCTTCCGTTTTAAATGCCTTTCTGGCTTGATGCAACACCATGGCTTGGTATCTGCGAACCAGGATTTCGAATTGGTCAATTTTGCCACTTAGAACTGCACGTACAACGTCCCAGTCCTCTTTGTTGCATAGGATTTTTGGGGAGTCTATTTGCTCTGCTTGTAAAAGGTCAATAGACCTAGACCAATTGCGAATGGGATCAACCCTCCTAACATCGCCATGGACTTTCCCAAGACGAGTATAAATACAAACGATAAGGCAAATCCAGTGAATGTCAACAAAAGACCCAAGAAAAAAGAATACAATCGTATGTCAAAAGACCATGGTTTGTATTGTCCTGAGTGGATTAGGGCCATTTTTTGTCGATGCCACCATCGGAATAAAAAAAACAGAAGTAAGGTCCCAAAAATGATTCCAATGTTGGGAACTAAATACAATAAAATTCTGTAAGAACCAACTTCTCCGTTTTCCTTAATTTCCAAGAGGATTTGTAAAATAGTCTCGTATTGTTCAGGAGTCATACCATAGTCTCTTCGATCAAATTTGATGCATATCTTGCAAGCAATGGCAACCCATCCGCGCGATCACATTGGAAAATTTGAACGCCTATGCTAGGAAGATCAGAATCTGACTTTTTGATATTCCTCATACTTCCATAGAAAGTGTATGGCAATGAGTTAATCATTGTTACAAAAGATACAGGTGCTCCAAAATTTTTTCCTTCCAACAAAGCCTCGTTAGGCAAGTATATTCCGATGCCTCGTCCATCTTGGCTGATATCCCGGATAGAAGTAGCTTTGGCAACCACTTCCCAATCTTTTGCGTAAGCAAATTCCAATTGAAAGACAAATTCCTCAGCTTTTTGATCTAAAAAATCCATAAGAGGACCTATTCCAGAATCTCCTTCAATATCTTCTTGAAGTGCAGCATTTCCTAGATCTGGTAGGTTGCTTGATATTTCAAAATAACCAAGTAAAACCTTACTTGTAGAAAATACTGGAAAAATCAGGACAGACTTAATGTTGTTTAGGAGAAGTGACTCAAGATAGGAACGTACGTAAATTTCAGAAAGTTTTTTAGTACTATAGAATCCACGATTTGTATAAAATATTTTGCGATTCGCATCACGAATATAAAACGGCACTTTCGATTGGGCAAGGCTTTCCATCAGTGCAGTTTCTGCTGCATAAAAAAAACCTATTTGTATTTTTTTAATAAAGTAACCATAGTGAGTTAATGTTTGTTCTAGATGTACCTGCCATTGGTTTAGGGCCTGGTTGATTATAGATGTTTTTCCATAAACTGAAATTACTGTTCCAAGATCTGCAGTTTGTGCCATCTTTAGATCGTAAGCAGAAACCGATTCTATATTCGCTCGCTTAGCCGAACGTTCCAAAGGTTCAATTAAAATTTCCGTAACATGAAAGAGATCTTCTTGGTATGGATTTACTTGTTTCACTCTAAGTTCCACTCTGTTTTCTTTCAGGACACAAGTTAGGGATTTAGGTTTTGTCTGAACTGCTTCTTGCGAGTAAAGAGTGAAATGAACAGCCTTCACCATATCTCCAACGGCATTTGGATCTTTGATTCCGAATTTTTGCTTTGTTTCAGGATCAATAAGAACCGTAGAATTCAATTTGGAAAGAATGCCTAACAACGTTCTTTGGTCCGTCAATCGGTACTTTTTCATGTCTAATTAGTATGATACGTAAAACCCTAATTCTTGCCATAGTTTTTCCATTCTTTTTACCCATATATGCAGAAAAACCGAAGTACAGGTACAATGGTAGAGCCTATGACCTGAAGACAGGCGCATACTTATACTCTGACAATCATGAGGAGTATTATAATAACGGCAAACATATGTTCTCTAAAATTCTATACAAGGACGCGTCCGGTAAGGTTTTTGGATCGAAATACATAGAGTTTAAAAACAACCCTGAACTTCCGACTTTCAAAACGGAAGACTTTCGAGATGGATATACGGAAGGTGCTGACGTAAAGGGAAAACAAGTTCGCTTGTTCGCCAAACGCAAGACAGAAGACGAGCTGCAGGAGAGAACTTACACACCAAAAACTCCAGCCGTGATGGATGGTGGTTTTGACTATTATGTAAGAAACAATTGGGACCAATTAGCCGCAGGGGAACGTATGCGGTTTCATTTTGTTGCGCCTATCCAGCTGGATGACTATCAATTTGCCGTTCAAAAAGTGCGTGAGGGTGATTGGAAGGGAAGAAAGGCACTGTATCTAAAATTAGAAATCGATAATTTTATTCTGAAAAAAGTTGTGAATCCATTTTTGTTAGTTTATGATTTTCAAACCAGGCGAATTTTACAGTTTGATGGTCTATCCAATATCAACGATGAAAATGGAAAGAGCCTAAAGGTAAAAATCACGTACGATTATCCCAAGGACATTCTGGAAGATTGACCCAAAGAAATTTTGAACAGTTTTTTAAAGATCCAAAAACAAGTAGGGAAGATCTTGTCGCTGTCGGAGGAGATTTTTCTCCCGACAGGTTGTTATATGCATACACACATGGGATCTTCCCATGGTCCGAGGATCCCATCCGTTGGTATAGCCTGGACCCGAGGGCAATTTTTGATTTAGAGCGGGTTCATTTCTCAAAAACTGTCCAGAGAAAAATAAGACAAAACAGATATCGAATTTCATTTAACCAAGCCTTCCGCCAAGTTATGGAAGGATGCTCCTACAGAGAAAGAGACAATACTTGGATCACTTCTGGATTTTTCCGAGGATATTCGGAATTTCATAAATTAGGATATGCTCATAGTATAGAGGTTTGGAATCAGAAGGAAGAGTTGGTTGGTGGAGTATACGGAGTAGCCATAGGTCGATTCTTTGCAGGAGAGAGTATGTTTTCCTTTGAATCTGATGCAGGAAAAATCGGCTTATTCCACTTATTCGATAAGTTGAGGAAGAGCGGATTTGAGTTGTTTGACACCCAACAACTCAATCATGTGACTTGGGAGTTAGGAGCGTATGAAATTCCTAAATTGAACTATCTGAACCGGCTAGAAAATGCAGTTCAAGATCCCAAGATTTGGGTTATTCCAGACTAACTCTTGACAGTTCATTCAACTCAACGATCCAACTTTCTTCAATCTCCTTGGAAATTTTCTGCCAAACTTCGGAATCTATTTTTGGGTTTTCCATAACATTCCAATTATTATATTTTATAAGAATTGAATCTATTTTTTCTTTGGAAATGGTTGTTCTGAAAACTTCAAATTCTTGGATATCTGTTTCGGGGTTCGTTTCACCTTTCACAAAAAATGGCTTAGAAAGACTCAGAGAGTAGTTGTCGGTCGAAGATACTTTTAGCAGGGTTGCCATTCGTAGGAGTATCAGTTTGTGAAAGGAGATGGTATAATTTTGATACTCTTTCTGATCGGTAAATGTAAGTGCAGTACTTCCACCGTAAATTACGTGGATCTCTTTCTTTTTATTGGCATCAATTCCTTCTTCCATAGATTTGAAATGACTGCCTAACACGATTGGAAGATACTTTGCACCAAACTCCAAATTACTCCCATTGAATTCGGATTGATACGAACTGATATCTGCCAAACTCACAGGTTTTTCTTTGCAATTGGGAAGTATAAGGACAATTCCTAAAACTAGAAGGATGAGGCCAATTGATTTGATGAATTTCATTGAGCCCATCTTTTATTTAATCTTTCCTGTGAGCATTTTTGCATACATAATCCAATCTGACACAAAAGAATAAAATGGGTATTTAAAGGTTGCGGGTCGATTTTTTTGAATGAAAAAATGCCCAATCCAGGCAAAAAAGTATCCTGATACTAGCGCAAGTACTAATATATAAAATTTGAATGTAGCGAAAAACGAAAGTATACATCCTAGGGCGAGGCTGGTGCCAATGAAGTGGAGAGCTCGATTAACTGGATGACTATGCTCTTGCATATAGAATGGGAAAAATTCTGAAAGTGATTTATATTCTTTGTCCATAAAATCCTCATGAAAAATTCTAATCTAAAAAAAAACGTCTGCCAAGACAAAAATATAAACAAGAATTAGAATCAATCAAAGAAATTTCCATCCATGAGTCAGATTGTACGCATGAAAAGATCATATATTTAAAAAATTGTTGCACGTTAGAAGGTACTACCTAATCTGCATTAACATTTAAAAATCTAACAGAGAGTTAATCAAGGAAAGCTAGCAGGAGAAAGTATGAAGCCAAAATCTATCAAACCAGAAGAACTGGGGAAAATCTTTGCCGAACTAAAAAAAGGCGAAGAGGCAGCCATCGGAAGTTACTTGGTAAAGGGAGTTCGACTTCAAATCAGCAAATACAATCTATCTGGTGCAGAGAGAGTTCAATTGCTCTACAAACGAAGAAGGGCTCAAGGTCTTTGCATTGTATGTGGAAAAAAAGTAACTAAAAAGAATCCATCAACAAATACACTGTACCGACTTTGTGAGGAACACAGAAACAAAATCGATAAAAGCAAAAAATAAAGCTGACTTAGGAATTCCCCGTTAGGTCTTTTTGCCTACGGGGGAGTTCCTCCCAAATCTGCCTTTTTTCCTCTTCCGACATCCCAGACCAACGACCGATCTCTTCCAAAGTTCTACCGCATCCCAAACAAAGCCCAGAATCCGGATCTATCATACAAATTTTTGTGCAGGGTGATTTTAGTGACATAGGATCAAAAATAGTAAATTTTTATAAATTTTCCTAAGCATGTTTTAGAATCCGTCGATTCTACCCATAGAGGAAAAGGAATTCGCATGCAGGATTGGGTAGAATCACTAAGAGGTTTATTTGCCTCTGAAATCGACTGTTACAGACGCCTTCTGGAATTGGAAGGCAAAAAAAAGGCCGCAATCCATTCTGCAGACGGCAAATCCCTAGAACTTTTTGTTAAGGATAGTTACCATATTATGGTGGAAGCATCTGAATTGGAGCGAGTTCGGATGAAAGCAATCGAAGAAGTCTATGAACGAGAAAAATTGACTCGATTGGAGCCAAGTATCACACTTACGAATTTTTTGAACCAAATTGATAGAGACTCAAATTTCAAACTGAAAGGATTTGCTCTGGAATTAAAATCTGTAGTCGCAGACCTTAAAGAAGCTATTTTACTAAATGAGAAAATACTAAAAACAAAAAAAGAGTTTTTGCAAAACACAATCGACTCATTGCAAGAGCAAAATAAAGAAAAAGTTTACACTTCACACAAACAACCAACAAGGCGAGGGCAGGGCCAAAAAGGTGCGGTCATTTTGAACGCAACTGCCTAGGAGTATCGTATGGGATCAACATTTCAGGGAATTGAAATCGGAAAACGGGGACTATCTGTCCACCAACAAGCGATCCAAACAACAGGTCATAATATTTCCAATGCGGATAATAAGCATTATGCGAGACAACGTGTTGTAATGAACACAATGGATCCGATATATGAACCAGCACTAAATAGAGCTGAGGTAGCGGGCCAAATTGGACAGGGTGCAAAAGTTGCCGAAATAGAACGTGTAAGGGATCACTTTATTGATGATCGGATCATCGATTCATCATCCATAAAGGACTATTGGGGAAAAAAGAATGACTATCTATATCAGGTAGAAACAGTTTTTAACGAACCGACTGGTAATACTCTCAGGTCAATGATGGATGATTTCTGGTCTGCATGGGAGGATCTCTCCAATTATCCAGAAGAAACGGCTCATAGATCAGTGGTACAAGAAAAGGCGGAAGCACTTGGCTCAAGGATGGAAGATGTTTACAGAAAACTCAATCTCCTACGCGAACAGTCCAATCGAGAAATTGAATCAAAGGTAAATCATCTCAATACAATTGCAGAAAGCATAAAAAGCTTAAATGAAAAAATAACCAAATCGCAAGCTCTAGGCGATAATCCAAACGATCTTCTCGATAGAAGGGATGCGATGCTCCAGGAACTATCTGGAATGGTTGATATAACTATTGGTAGAAGTGATGAAGATGAACTCATGGTTTTTGTTGGCCAGCAGATTCTCGTCCAAGGCCAAAAGGTTCACAAAATTGATTTGGTTGGAAATCCAAACAACGATGGACTTTTAGATTTAAAATGGGCAGAAACTGGAAATAAAGTCTTATTAAAAAAAGGCAGTATACAAGGTCTATATGAAATCAGAGATCGAATCCTCGTGGAAAAAATCAACGCGGTAGATGCTCTTGCGATCAATGCAATGGATGTAATCAACGAAATCCACAAAGATGGATTTGGTTTGAATGGAAAGACAAATCTAAATTTTTTTGAAACACGTTCTCTTGCTACAAACACCTTTGGAGAAATTGATACAGACGGAGACGGTCTGAATGATAAATCAGCAATCTTTCGAGTAACAGGAAGAACATCTATCGATCCAGATCGTCCCATAGGTATAACAGGTACCCTACGATTTTTAAAACCATCGGAAGGAGGCGAAACAGAGGTACTGGTTCCGTATTCAAAGGATGATACTTTGAATGCTGTTATCAAAAGGATCAATCGTTCCGAAACAGGTGTGGTTGCTTATATGTCACATGACAACCAGTTGGCGCTAAAAGGAACTACAAATCCACACGACAAAAAAGAGAATTTTATGATCCGGCATTTAGAAGATTCTGGAGAGCTTTTGGTTGGTCTGACGGGAATCCTCTCTGCTTCGGGTGTTGCTGGTTCTTTTGACTATAGAAAGATTGGAGAGATTAATAAATTCCAGGCAAATTCTGAAGATATCACTCTTACTCCTATGTACCACCCTTCTTCCTTTTTTAAAATGTCTCAGGAAGTAAGAAACAACCCAGCAAATATAGCGGCGGCTCGTGGGAAGGATGTGAATGGATCTGGTGACTATAATTCGCCTAACGGACAAAAAGACGGTTCGAATGCACTGCTTATAGCAGCTGCATTGCGTGAAAAACCAGTGATGTTTGATTATTCCAAAACAACGGATGACTTTTATAACTCACTTATTTCCAAATTAGGAACGGAAGCTAGAGAGGCGAAACAGGAATACAACACCCAAAATGAACTCATGGTGGAATTGGAAAATATGCGCCAATCTGTGATGGGAGTAAATTTGGATGAGGAAATGGCGAATATGGTTCAGTTTCAACAATCGTATAATGCCGCCGCTCGTATGATTTCGACTATGAACGATATGTTAGACACAATTATCAATAGGTTAGGTGCATAGTATGATTCGTATCACAAATATGATGCAAAATAATTCTTTGGTGCGAAACCTAAATCGGCACCAAGTAGCGATGGATGAAACCCAAAACCAACTTGGGACAGGTCTGAAGATACGAAAGCCATCCGACGACCCTGGCGCAGCTACGAACCAAATGTACTTTCGGTCTAGGCTCAACGAACTTTCTCAATATGAAGAGAATATAGGGGATGGCTATCAAAGACTCCAACAAATTGATGGGGTTTTAGATAAGATGGGTGAAATTTTTCAAAGAGTTCGTGTTCTGACAGTTCAAGCCGGAAACGGGATCTACCAAGGTGACAAAGGATTTGAACTGGAAGTAGCGATTGGAAAGGAAATAGACCAACATCTCAGAGCGATTGTCGACCTAGCGAATTCTAGAGATGCTACCGGACAACCTTTGTTTGGTGGACATGTGATAGAAAGACCTCCTTTTGAACCAATTGAATCTAAAATTAAGGGTCTCCAAGGACTTGAATTAAAAAACCAATATGTAGGTGTAGAATACCGTGGTAACATTGGCGAACAATTAAGGGAAATTGAAAAGGGAGAATACATTCCAATTACAATACCTGGAAATAAAGTTTTTTGGGGAACAAACGTTAGTGTAACTTCTAAAGTAGATAACTCTGCCTACCAAGCAACTTCTGACCAAAAATTTAAAATTGATGGTGTGGAGATTCATATATCCGTTGGAGATACGATTGATGATATCATTGATAAAATCAACAATGCACCTTTAGAGGTAAAAGCAAGTAAGTTAGCTCAAGATAATATTTCCATATCTTCAACGGCTCCTCATCAAATTTGGTTGGAAGATGTGGATGGTGGAACCGTCCTTCGGGATATTGGACTCATTGAACCAAGTGCAAGCGAACCACCAAATAACTACTCTAAGTCGGCTACGGTTACTGGACTGTCGGTATTCGATACTCTAATTCAACTCCGGAACGACCTCATCCAAAAAGACCAAGAGCGAATTGGAGGTAGGGATTTGGGCGATTTAGATTTGGCGCTTGAAAATATCCTACGTCATCGTTCCACCATTGGTGCTAGAATGAATCGTTTGGAACAACACCAAGACCGAGTATCCTATGACAAAATGTATATGACTGAATTATTGGCTAAAAATGAAGGCAT
>JALOTI010000051.1 GCA_025457985.1 Leptospira sp. | reverse complement strand
TGATTTGCAGTCAAGTACTTCGTAATCCAAGCCAGTCTGACATTCATCCCATCATTAAAGAGATTTGGTTGTAACCTGGCTAACTAAAACAACAAGATTCACCGCTATATCTGCCGTACACCAATACGTATCTGTTTCTTTGTAATCAAAAATGGTTGCAAAAGTTAAATTTGCACCTAACAGATATCCGGCGGTAGTATGAAGAACACCCTTAGGTTTGCCAGTGGAACCAGATGTATATAGAATAAACATGGGATCTTCGGAGTCCATTGGAACTGGAGGACAATCTTTTTTTATTTCGGGATCTTTCATCATGTAATGGTACCAATGATCCCTTCCTTCTTTCCAATTTAAAGATGCCTCGTCTCCTGTCCGACGAACAACTAATACATTCTTAATCGATATTTTTGATTGGGAAATTGCAACATCTACATTCTTTTTTAATTCAATTGGCTTACCACCTCGGAAACCACCATCCGCCGTAATGACCAGTGAAGGTTTACAATCTTCGATACGGCCAAGCAAGGCCTCCGGCGAAAAACCTCCAAAAACAACAGAGTGGACAGCTCCAATGCGAGTACAAGCTAAAGCGGAAATTGCGAGTTCTGGAATCATCGGGAGGTAGATCAGTACTCGATCGCCCTTTTTAACTCCCAGTTTTTTTAAAACATTCGCACAGTGGTTTACTTCCCTATAAAGATCTTGATAGGTAAGAACTCTAGATTCATCAGGATTGTCACCTTCCCAAATAAGTGCCGCCTTATTCTTAATAGGTGAACTAAGATGTCTATCAATACAATTGTAAGATACATTCAATTTTCCACCTAAAAACCATTCTACCTTTGCTTTTGGAAAATCATGTTTTAGAACTTTTTTCCATTTTTGAAACCAAGTAAGTCGTTTTGCTTGTTCCGCCCAGAACTTCTCTGGCTTTTCGATAGATAATTTATACTTAGTTTTATATTCTTTTAGGCTAACATTAGCTAGTTTAACAAAATCTTTTGATGGAGGGACGATTCTTTCCTTTGGCATACCAAACCTCTAGAGACAAGATCATGTCCCAACCTCGCAAAAAGTCCAGTAAAGATTCCAAAAAAAGAGAGTATTTTATCTGCCTCATCTGGTAGAGACTTGGCAGATACTGGAACTTAATGAGATCCGGTTCGAATCAAATCTAAAAATTCACTTCTTGTCGTTGAATCAGTTTTAAATAGCCCTAGAAGGCTTGAAGTGAACAATTCAGAGTTTTGTTTTTCCACTCCTCGCATCATCATACAAAGGTGTTTAGCTTTAATTACAACACCAACTCCTAGTGGATCTAGTGTTTCTTGTATCGCCTGAGCTATTTGATCCGTTAACCTTTCTTGGACCTGCAATCGTCGAGCAAAGACGTCTACGATCCTTGGGATTTTACTGATACCAATAATTTTTTTGTTGGGTATGTAAGCGACATGAGCCCGACCGTAAAATGGCAGTAGATGGTGCTCACAGAGAGAATACAACTCTATGTCCCTGACAAGAACCATTCCTGTAGTATTTTCTTCAAAAATAGCTCCATTCACGAGGGCGGAAATATCAGCCTTGTATCCGCTCGTAAGAAAATCATAAGCTTTTTTAACGCGGTTAGGAGTTTTTACAAGACCTTCGCGGTTTGGATCTTCTCCAATTTGTTTCAAAATTTGTTCTATTAGTTCTTCCATTGGGAGTCCTTACTGCGATGCAAATGAGGCTTGAGGCTTCTTAAAATCTGAATGCAGAAATATCACTGTTAATTTGACTAGAATTTGTTAGGATTCGGAGCGAACATTTTCTTTTTTCAAAAATTTGAAATGCCCATATCTTAATGAGCAAAGATTCAAAAAGGATAGCCAAACTCATGCCGATCAAGATAGGTTATGACGCCCGAATGATAGAGAATTCTGGAATAGGAATTAGGATCCAACACATTCTAAAATATTGGCCTATTCCAAACTCTTTGGCATCACTCACAATTTTTGGTGATCCAGATACAATACAAAAGTACGAAATTCCAACTCACGCCAATATTATTTGTTACACCGCTCCCATATACTCATTCAAAGAACTGAAAGGACATCCAGAGATGAAAAAAATGGACATCCTTGATATACCACATTTTAATATTCCCCTTCCTTATTTGCGAAAATCAATCGTAACCATTCATGATTTGATTCCATTTCATTTTAAATCAGCTCATGGCTCTCTCGCAAAAAGAATTTACCTGAATATTATTTTCAGATTGATACGATCTTTTGCTAAAAAAATTATTACCGTCTCAGAGTTCACCAAACAAGATTTAGTAAGTACGTTTGCTGTGAGAAAAGAAAAAGTAACGGTTATTTACAACGGTATCGATGATAGATCTTTTAGGAAGCAAACGGCAAAAGATATAGATTCATTTCGAAGACAGTTCCATTTACCAAAGGAATACTTATTCACTGTTGGAATTGGAAAGGCGCATAAAAACTTTCCATTTTTGCTCTCCTCACTTGAGGAAATTTGGTCAGACAAAAAATTAAAACTCCCTCTCGTGATTGGTGGCATTGGTAAAGAAATTCCCTTCGAACTTTTGGAATTCCAGAAACGCTTTCCGAACAAGATATTTTTTTTGTCCCATGTTCCCTATTCCAAACTACCTCTTGCATACGCAGGGGCAAAAATCTTTTTGTATGCCTCGTTATATGAAGGATTTGGATTTCCTATCTTGGAAGCTCAGGCAACGGAAACACCCGTCCTATCTTCCAATGTAAGTGTTATGACCGAAATATTAGAAGGTACTGCAGAGTATTTTGATCCTAGAAACAAAGCGGACTTCCAAGAAAGGCTGTTGAATTTACTTAACAACCCAAAGTTACAAAGGAATCTCGTCCAACGCGGAAAATTGAATCGCAAACGGTTTCTTTGGGCGTCTGCGATTCAAAAACTGGATTCTTTCTATCGAGAAACAATCCTTACACAATCGTTATAACTCTATGCCTGTCTCTTCAGAGAATAGACATAAGAAAGAGCTAAAATTCCAAAAATCACAATCGGAGCAATTGTCTTTTCAATTGGATCACCCGAGACTGTATGTGCGAGGGATGCTGAAAATAAGGTAATACCAAAACCAGCATACGCCCATTCCTTTAACCGCCTTCCAAATTGAGGCACCAAGAGAACAATTGCACCAAGGATTTTCGCAGTTCCTAACTCCATACGGAAGTAATCCGGAAATCCTAAGTGTCGAAATCCTTCAATAACCTCTGGATTGGAGAAGGAATTTGCTCCACTGAAACCCATAAGGAAAGCAAAAATACCTGTAGATGCCCAATACACAATTTGATTCGTTTTCATTAAAAACCTTGCCTTATTTTTTATAGTTACTATACTTATTATAGTCACTATACTTAATATATTTATGTCAATAGATTTTTCATTTTTTTCTTACATCTTGAAATCTCTTGGTTAGGTTGACGTAACGGCTTGTATCTGGAGCTTAGAAAGTAAAACGAATGGTAGACCCGAACTGCAAAAGCCTGAACCATGCGGAATGTGCAAATTTGATTTTGCCAGTTCGCGAAGCCTTAGAGGTTTTGAATGGAAAGTGGAAAATACCGATCATCATGTCTCTTTCCTTCGGCAATAAGCGGTTCAAACAAATCGCAGAAGAAATACCAGGCATAACGGATAAAATGCTTTCGAAAGAGCTCAAAGATTTAGAAAGTTTGCAACTTCTAGTAAGGACGGTCATCGATTCTTCTCCACCGGGAGTAGAATATTCAATCACTCCGCATGGCAGATCCTTAGAAAAAGTGATTTTTGAGCTCAAAGAATGGGGAATTGCCCATTACAAAAAAACTCATCCCAATACCACCTGCCATTCTCAATAGAAAAAAACTCTTCTCCTTTTCATGAAAATAACTTGCAATTTCTGCAGAAACTTCTGAGACTGATTCTCAGAACCATGATCAAATGTCATTGCGCTGAAGTTTTTTTCGAAAACATCTTAAGTGTTGTCAAAGAAACGAACCGACCGATTCTTGAGGTTGCCCGTGAGATGGGGGCGGCTGATACATGCACTGCTTGTGTACCTGATATGGTGGCCTTCATCCAACGGGAAATGGAAGGTCTTTCACTTGCAGGAAATTCAAATTATCGATAATGAGCTCTTTGAAACTCTCAAGGAGAAAGCTCTACTTTCTGAGCGTAAGCGAACAAATTATAATTTTCACCACCTGGATGAAGTTTACCAACGCTTTCTGAATGTCTTAACCAAGACTACCTATATCTCCCCACATAGACATAAAAATGATCCCAAGCCTGAGACTTTTGTAATCTTAGAAGGGGAAATCGGATTCTTAATTTTTGCTGAAGACGGTTCCATTCGTGAAGCACACCGATTGAGTGCAAAAGGACCGAAACGAGGAATCGATATCCAACCGGGAGTTTGGCATAGTTTGGTTTGTATATCGGATGTAGCTGTATGTTTTGAGGGAAAGTCAGGACCGTACGATCCAACCATAGATAAAGAATTCCATCCGAAATACCCACTTGAGGGTCAAGAGGGGATTCCACAAACTCTAGAATACTTCGCTAGTTTTGTGAAATGAAGCTCTTACTTCTTTTTATGGGTTTTTGGACTTTTTTTTCCTGTCAATCAAACAAACGCTTTATACCTGTCGCCGAACACAAGAAAGCTGAAATAGAATCGGGTGGTAGAATTAGAAAATTTATTTACTTCGCGCCTAGGAATACGGATAAATCTTTACCTTTGATTTTTTTACTTCACGGAGGTGGTGGAAGTGGTGAAGGGATGTTGTATCTATCTCGGTTTTCTGACCTTGCGGAAGATAATGGTTATATTGTAGTCTATCCAGATGGAACCAAAGGCAGATGGAACGATGGCAGAAATTTACCTTTTTCAGCTGCCGACCGTGAAAAAGTAGATGATACGGCTTTTTTCCGAGACTTAACAAATTATTTCCAATCCAATTACCGAGTTGATCGATCAAGAATCTTTGTTGCTGGGATTTCCAACGGGGGTTTGATGACACAAAAACTCCTTTGTGAGGCCTCCGATATATTTAATTCTGGTTATGTGGTGGCTTCAACGACTTCAACCGTTATTAGAGATAATTGTCTTTTGAATCAACCTGTCTCCATAGGTTTTATCATGGGAAAAAATGATGATGTAATTCCTTACAAAGGCGGCACCATACGGATACCCACAGATCCTACGAAACCTAATCAAAGGGTAGATGCTGGTAATGTTCTTTCCTATCAAGAGAGTTTGCAGTTTTGGTCTGAAAAATTAGAATGTAAGAACAAATCCGAAACTCTGAAACCAAAAATGGGAGCATATTTTTCAAAATCATTGCCCTATACAAAATATGTAAATTGTCTGAATGAAGTTAGAGTCGAAGGATTTGTCATACCGAGGGGAGGACATATTTGGCCTCATGGATTCTACTATACGAATGAAAAAAATTATGGTTATCTAAGCGAAGATCTTGATACTCGAGAAGTTTTACTAGATTTCTTTTTATCATCGAAACCCAAAGAACAGGAGAATAAAATTGTACACTTCAGAGATTAGAAATGGCTCCACAGTTTTTTCAACAATCGAGATAGGTAGTGGCGAACCTGTCCTTTTCTTACATGGGTTTCCCGACAATAACAAAACTTTCTTACCGATAATGGAACCCATAGCTAAGAAGGGATTCCATTGTGTAGCTCCTGTCATGCGAGGATATGAACCAAACACAATCACTAGATCCCCCAAACTTCATATTTACGATTTGGTGTTAGATGTACAAGGTTGGATGCGTGATAGAAATTGGAATTCAGTGCATTTAGTAGGTCATAATTGGGGTGCTGTAATTTCATATGCGACTGGAATGTATTTTCCTAATTCTGTAAAGTCGATAACTGGTTTGGGAGTGCCACTACTAAAAGCACACCAAGATAGTTTCATTTGGGCACCACAACAAACTTTACATTCCTGGTATGTTTTATTGTTTCAAATACCAATGCTCGCTGAACTAACGATCCGAGCAGATAATTTTTCGCTTATCGATTTTTTATGGAAGGACTGGTCTCCGAACTTCCAACCCAATCAAGATCATATAGCAGAGATTAAAGCTTCATTTCAAAATCCGGGTATTCTAAGTTCTGCTCTAGCATACTATAGAAATCTGAACGACTTATTCACCGAATCAGGAAGGGAAAGTATTTTAGGTATGTTGGATTCTCAAGTGAATGTACCCACACAGATTTTTTATGGACTCAATGATGGTTGCTTCCATAAAAATCTGTTCGAACATCTTTTAAAAGATTCAGATTTTCCATTGGGACTTAGAAAGATTGGATTTGATCATGCTGGTCATTTTCTGCACTGGGAAAAACGAGATGAAATCGTAAAATTAATACTAGAATGGCTTGAAATTTATAAGTAATTAGCTAGTATCTTCGTCTTATAGCTTGAGAGGAAAAATCTATGTATCAAAATATGGGAATATATGACAGAGGAGCACGCTTTGCAGCAGGCATTCTACTTGCAGTATTGTTTTTTACAGGAGTCGTAGGAGGGACCGTAGCAATCGTTCTTGGAGTGGTGGGTCTTGTTTTAGTTGCTACTTCGGCAATTGGATTCTGCCCTGCTTATCTTCCATTTAAGTTTAGTACGAAATCAAAGTCATAATCTTAAATCGACAAGGACTTCATAGTGATGTGTTCTTGGGAAAAAATCAACAAGACACATCCTATGGATAGCATATCCTTTTTCCTCCAGATTCGTAAGATCCCGTTTCAAAGTCTGAGGATTACAGCTCGAATAAACAATCTGTTTAGGGGCTGCCATTCGAATTTGGCTAAGTATCCGATCATTGAGACCTGATCTAGGTGGATTCACGATCCAAGTTCCGATTGCCAAGGCTTCCTTCGAAATATTCTGATTGTAGAGATCTTTTGTAAAAAACTCCATACCAGATCTTCCGATTTGTTCCGCATTTTTCTTAGCAAATTCAATGGCTTGTTTATTGATTTCATAACCCTGGTATTGTCTCCAAGAGACTCCCAGTCCAATTCCGATGAGTCCCACACCGCAAAAGAGTTCTAAACAAGAGTTGGTTCCATCTAAATACTCTCGAATCTTTTTTAACCAAACGGGTATGAGACCTGTATTGATTTGGAAAAAACCTTTGGGTGGTATGGAAAAAACCATATCATCCACTCTCACTTGAGTTACTTCACGTTCCGAATTTAGGACAATCGACTTGGACTTTTCGTTTTTGGCAAGATCAGACGGAGATGGATCACTTATCCGAAGCTCTCTTTTTTGTTTCTTTTCTTTTTTATTTCGAAATTGACTCAGCCAAACTTTTGGCTGAAGAACATCGGGGAGATTTGCACATCCTTTTTCCACTGGAAGCAAAGTATGACTGAACCTTTCAAAAAAACCGATTTTATCTCCGTCTATCTGCCACTGTACATTGTTTCGATATTTTTCTGGTGAACCAGAAAGAACTTCCAACTCACCCTTCCATTTCGGGAAAAGCTCACCAAGTAAATTCTTTTTTAAATTAAGCTCTTCTGAGTACGGAAGATGTCGGTAACTACAGCCGCCGCAGTCACCAAACAAATCACAGTCGGACTTTATTCTTATCTTTGCCTGTTTTTGAACTTCGCTAACTTTCGCAAAACTTACTTTTTTCTCTTCCTTTTCTATTATTATGTCTACTTCTTCACCGGGAATTCCGCCCATAATGAATATTGGTCTACCCTCAAGGTGGGCTAAACTATATCCGCCGTGGGCCCATTTTTCAATTACAATGCGAATCTTTTTCATTGGATTGCGTCATTGTTTGAATATTCATTTGACACCGCACCCCAATTTAACATAACGGATAGGTACTCTTGGAGAAGTGGCTGAGTGGTCTAAAGCAGCGGTCTTGAAAACCGTCGTGGTAATCCCACCGTGGGTTCGAATCCTACCTTCTCCGAGTATTTTGGAGACGTGCCTGAGTGGCCGAAAGGAGCGGTTTGCTAAACCGTCGTACGAGCGATCGTACCCAGGGTTCGAATCCCTGCGTCTCCGATGACCTAAGAGTATGAATAAAGAAAAGATCATCTCCCTCCTTAAAACTCTTTGGACCACCACCAAAACAAAGGATTTCAAACGTTACGTTGCAGCAGCCCCGCTCTTCTTTTCCTGGGTTCCAATTTATACTTGGAATTCAGATAACAAAGATATTGTTCGTATTTGTCTCTATTCAGCAGTTAATACCTGTTTGTTTTTTTTAGGTTTCATCGGGCTTCAGTTTCTTTCCGTAATCCCATTCATAGGGGCCTATCTAGCATCCATTGCGCATTTCTTTATCGTAATACTTTATCTAGGGATGTCGGGATTTTTGATTTACTCCATCCGCTTGGAAAAAACCATTGATATACCTGTTCTTTCCGAATGGGTAGATAAGCTTTACGCTTATATTGCGCCCATAGCTCAACTGGATAGAGTATCTGACTACGGATCAGAAGGTTAGAGGTTCAAATCCTCTTGGGCGCGCTTGGATACTACCACCGACTTTTTTCTTCGCTGGAGAGAGAGAATAGCCTCATCTCCCAGTGAGATTCCCTCTTATACCGAAATCCTTACTAGAGATGGGCAGCTGATTTCTTCTGGTTTTAACTCCGTTGAACAGGAATTAAATCCTCTCAAACACAGCGAAATTCTTGCAATCGAATCTGCACTGAATGTCTTGAACGAAAAGTATCTTACTGATTGTATACTTATGACAGCACTAGAGCCTTGTGTGCTTTGTGCTGGTGCGATTATTCGAGTTAGAATCCCTGAGGTATTATATTTCCTACCTGCAAAACCGGGAGAGGGAATCAGCTCGTACAGCACTGACTCAATCT
>JALOTI010000050.1 GCA_025457985.1 Leptospira sp. | reverse complement strand
TTCGGCAAAGCTACCAGCCGCCAATACGATGTTGGCTTTTTTGATTCAGTCTGTGTATTTAATTGAAAATAAGTTAAGGAAAAATTTAAGGAAAAAAATATGAAACAATTAAAAGGTAGTATAACAGAATATTTACGAAGTGGTTTTTATAAAGGAGTAGGGCTCACAATCGGCTTTTTTACCACTAGTCTCGTGGCAGCCGCAGCTGCAATGAACATCTTTGCACCAGGAGAGGTGATAAGCTCAGCGAGAATTAATCAAAACTTTTTAATTGCAGCTCCCGAAGGCGCAGTAGTTGCTTTTTATTTGCCAAACTGTCCCGAAGGATGGGCTCCTGCTGATGGTTCAAACGGAACACCCGATCTTAGAGGTGCCTTTGTTCGTGGACGGGATGATGTTGGAACAGGCGCTGCAGGAAGAGACCCAAGTGGCATAAGAAATATTGGCGATTATCAAGCGGATGCGTTTCAAGGTCACGCGCACCAGGTAACTGGTACATCTGCAAGTTTTATGAAAAATGATAGTTATTCTGGCGCAGGAACGGCTCTTGTTGGGCAAAGCGCAGTTATTGTTGGAAACCCAATCTCAGATGGAATTAATGGTACGCCGCGAACTGCAAACGAAACAAGGCCTAAAAATATATCACTTACTTATTGTATGAGAAAGAATTAATATTCTGACAAAGTTCGTAAGCGATTTTATATATAAACGGTATAGAATAAAAATATACCGTTTTTTTAATTGTGGTCTTCTTAAGATAAAATAGTATGGAAAGAAAAGATCGAGATATGTTTTTGATATTAAAGTCAACTATCATTTCAGTATAAATTGATAAACTCAAGATTAAGTAGGGAAGAAAAAACTTAATATATGAATGACGGTCTTTTTACGCATGTCGAATAGAAAATGCAGACATCTTTTCTTATTCTTAAGACATATTCACTAGAGCATTCTGATATTGTATAAAAAATAAAAGAAATTAAATTTAGCAGTAAGTTCAAATCTGTGAATTCTGAAATCTCTGAATTTATTTGTTAAAAAAAAGAAATATAACATCCTTAGAAATGTAAAATTAGAATGGAGCATCTGTCTTAGGAAGATAATTTTGCCATCGGTAATAAGTCAAATTTTATCAATCCTACTAAAGGACCGGAAGCTCGCTACAACACTGGAACTTCTTCAGATTACACTAAAAGTAAAATTTCTAAAACGCTTTTAAAATTTCGATTTACTTGTTCGAAGTAATGATTTCTATAACGCGTAATGTGAATTGTCTTCTTACTTTAAAACAGTTCCGATTCCAAAAGCTACTTTTTATAGCTTTTGTTTTCATAAGTTCATCCTTGTATTCAGTTGAATTGAATTTTGATCCTGTTGAATATCCATACTCCCTGTTATGGGAGGATGGCGCACCCCAAGGCACAATTTTTTTTGCTAGTCGCTTGCGTACATTGACTCATTACTATATCTACACTCCACAAAAAAACCAAAGTTTGATTACTTCATTTTGTTGTTTGAAGCATTCGATATGTCTCGGTTTGTAACTTTTCTTCGACAACGGATTCAGCAGACGCGAGACTCAAATGAGACTTCTCTAAATGGCAGATAATTATGATTTGACTACGGTGTTGGTAAAACTTGTAATTCCCGTATTACGGAAATTAAGTGGTCTTTCTTCCAAGGTTTTGTAATAACATAATCAACCCCACCAACTCGTTTCGCTCGTTCTAAAGAGACGGGATCCACTTGTCCAGTTAGTAGAATTTTTTTGATATTCGGGAAATTTAACTCTAGGTGGATCATAAACTCATCACCCTTCATACCAGGCATCAACCAATCACTCACTACGATGACTATTGAATTGTTGGGGTCGAGAGTGTCGTCGATGATATCTATCGCTTCCGCGGCTGACTCCGCCGTTTCATATAGGAAGGAATTACCAAATGAATTTCGAAGTTGCTCTTTTAGACTTTCGAGTACAGTCACTTCATCATCCACACAGAGAAACATAAACTTTCTTTCGGAATTCAAAGGGGCAACCTCACCTCGAAATTGGTTCCAACCCCAACTTCTGATTGAAACATAATCTCTCCCTGATGCTTTTCAATGATTTTTTTCACGATTCCGAGCCCGAGACCTGTACCCTCACCCCTGCCTTTTGTCGTGAAAAAAGGATCAAAGATCTTATCTTGGACCTCGGGAGGGATTCCCTTTCCTGTGTCCTGAATACTAACTCGTACGAAATTAGAATTAGAGTCGTTCTTAATGCGTATACGGATTTCCCCATGCCCGTCCATTGCCTGAACAGCGTTGTGGATTAGGTTTGTCCAGACTTGGCTCAATTCATCCGCATAACCTAGAATATTTCCTGTCCATTGAAAGTCCTTAATAATCTCGATCCCAGACTTAATCATACTTTTGTAAATCACAAGAACCGTTTCTATACTCTCTGAGAGCGAGATTTCGGTTTTTTCTCCGGAATTGTCACGATGAGAGTAACTTTTTAAGGCGAATACAATTTTGGATGCTCTTTCTACCGAATTATCTATGTTATGTGCATTGGAATAGAGTCGCGATATCCTGTGGAGCAATTCTAAAGAAATAGCTCCATTAACTTCCTGCAACAAGTTGCGCCAAGTTTCAAAAGGGAAAGAAGTTTCGATATCTAAAATGAGATCCGCAGCATGTTCTGAATTGGGTATATTATGAGTTTGTAGGAGTTCCGCAAATTCTTTTTTCTTTTGGCGCCTTTCCTTGCCTGAAAGGTATTTTGTATTTGATTCGGTATCTCTCTCGACAATTGCTTTTATTAGATTACGTACTGACATATTTAATTGATCAAATGGGAAATTCAGGATAAAGGTCATAGCATCTTCAACATTCGAAATTGCCGTACGGATCGTTCCAAGTGGAGTATTGATCTCGTGGGCAACCCCAGCTACCAATTGACCGAGTGTCGACATTTTTTCGGAATGGATTAATTGTTGTTCGGCGGCCTTAAGCTCTTCCAGGGCCTTTGAAAGATCTTGATTGGATTTAGAAAGATTCAAATTAGATTCATTGATATCTTGGATGAGCGAGGATATCTTTTCTTTTAAAATCCTAAAAGCAGATGCTAATCTACCAATTTCATCTTTGGATTCATAATCTATTTGGACAGACCAGTTTTGATTTCCAATTTCGTGAGCAACTTTTGTCAATAGGTCGATCGGATTGCTAACTTTGTCCTTTATGACTATAAAGGAAAAGGATAAACTCAAAACTAATAAGGCAATCACTGAGATCATAAGTGCAATCAGATAAATACTTCTTTTCTCTAACTTCCGAACATTTTCATTAGTTCGGTTTTCCAAAAGTTGAAAAAATTCATCAATAGGTTTCATGATCTCTTTTTTTGATTTATGATAGTCCAATCCATGCATTAGGGAAATTGCATATTCTCTGTTCGGAACTCCGCGTTTGTTGAATTTACCTTGATTATCTTTATAGATACCCTTGATTGCATTCATTGCAATGTTTTCAATGTTTACCAGCTCATCAGAGTTAAATTGTGCCTTTTTTAGTTTTTGGAATTCTTCATCTGTAAATCCTGCTTCAATCATTCTGGATTGTAAGGATTGTTTTTTGCCCGTATGGGATTGGATATCACTTGGGCTAATGACAAAATCCCAATAAATTCTCTCATAATTTTCGGGTCTCTCTTTCTCTCCGTTTCGAATGGCTAATATTTCGTAAAAAATCTTTTCATAAAAATCATTTCCTGTCACGACATAGGTACGTGCAAACCTTGTTAAATCATCCGAACTTTGCCTTAGTTCGTCGGCTAATTTGATAGATTTTAATCTTGTTTCTTGGCTTTTTGCCAGAGAAGATTGAACTTGGAATAGTGTTATGGAAAGACCAGCCAAGAGTAGTAATAGAAGAATGTTTACTGAGAATATTAAGTAAAATAATCTTTTAATGCTCATGAATCACCTGTTAATTGTAAGGTCAACGGAAACCAAACAGACGTCATCGTTTAGATCCGAGTCCTGTAAAAAATCCATCAAATCGGAAAAGATACCTGCAATCAGAGATTCACTATCCTCGGTTCGGTGTCGCATCAAAAAATCATGCAGTAATTCTTCATAGAATTTGAGACCTCTTTGTTCAGAACAGGCTTCCAAAAGACCATCCGTAAAAAAAAGAATTCTAGAAGCTCCTTTCAAACTGATCTTTTCATTTATGTATTGAGCTTGTTTTGATCGCAGAATTGCTGAACTTAAGACACCCAATGGTTTACGTTTGTGCTTTAGTTTCAATTCTTTCACCGTATCCATATTGAAGACATATGGGTAGGGATGACCCGCATGTGAACAAACCATATCTCCAGTTTCAAAATCTAAAACTGCATAAAGAGCCGTGACGAATCTTCCATCAGAATAGGTGAGGATAACATCGTTTAGGAGGGAAAGAAGTTCAGCAGGGTTGTCTACAACTTCTTCAGGCATTTGGTGAATTGTACTTTTAATGATTGCCGTAATAAATGCAGAGGCTACGCCATGTCCAGCGACATCACTAATAAAGATTCCAATTTTATTTGGGTTGGATAGAGATAAAAAATCGAAAAAATCTCCACCTACTTTTTCGAGAGGAAGATAGAGTGTAGAGATGAATTTCTTTGATCTTCCCGGAGGTAAGAGTGCATTCTGTATCCCTGCAGCTAAGGAAAGATCTTTTTTCATCAAAAGATTTTGTTGTAAAATTTCTTTTGATTTTTTCGCAAGATCCTTCTCTGTTCGTTTTTTTTCCGTAACATCCACAATGGTCAGTCGAATCAAAACTGCTTCGCCAGGAGGGGAAACAATTTTGCCTGAGATATAAACATCCAAGGAACTTCCATCTTGTTTGCGTAAGGTGAATTCTTGGTTATTGGTTTGTCCGCCTTCTTTGATCCAGGCAAAATCTTTTTCAAATTGTGATTTTTGAGATTCGACAAGGAGGTTTGTGAATTCTCCAAATTGAAGCAGCGCTTTTCGTGTAAAACCTAACCAATCTAAGAAGGTAACATTCGCTTTGAGTATGGTTCCTTTTTCGTCGAGGTTTAAATAGCCAGTCGGTGAGTTGTTAAAAAAATCATCTAGAAGGACATTTTGGATGAGGATTTGGTATTTGAGTTGTTCAATTTCTTTCTGGAGAGGTTGGATTTCTCCTGAAATCTGATCGTTTTCATCCGAGGTCATTTCCCTCCAAATCAGGATTTTTTCAGAATCTCTCAATTCTTTTCTTAGCGTCGGGCTGAATCTTTTTGAAAAAGAAGCTGAGGGATCGACCAAAAAGAATCAGCGACCGAATCAATTTTTAACGAGTATACCACGCCTCTCCGTTTTGTAACACATTGGCATCCTGTTTGTCTAATCTGCCATGAAACTAATAGAACATATAAAAATCCCAACCTTTCTTCTCTTTTTGTCCCTGTCAGGGAAACCCCTCGGAGCCAAAGAGGTTGTCTCCAAAACTGAACCCCAAAGGGCAAACAAAACCACTTGGATTACCATAACAAAGGTTAAAAAGCCATGGTATGCTTGGAGAGGACTTGTTGCAGGCCGGATGGAAAAATCTATCCCAGAATACCAGGCGATTCCCGGCCTGGAAGAAAAATTCTATTCCTTTTGGGAAGGCTCCGATCGGTTTGGAGGGATCTACTTTTGGAGACAAAAATCAGATGCGGATGCTTGGTTCCAACCTTCTTGGTTTGAACGAATTGAAAAGTCATACGGAGAAAAAGGAATCGTAAATTCCTATTCGATTATGAGTTCCTATACAAATCCCACCTTACCTTCCCAAGGCGAAAATTTTTATGCAGTGCTTTCCTATCGAAGTATTGATTTAAATTCCGAATTTACAAAAGATGATTCTTTAAGTCATGCAGTTGTATTACAAGATACGAACCAGAAGAAATGTATTCTCACCGTCTGGAACAACCAAAAATCAGCTCTTGCCAATTTCAAAGATTCGGAATCGGACGAATTGTACATCATTCCTATCTACTTTCGGAAATAAGTATGAGTCAGACAATTATCATCACGGGAGCATCTTCGGGAATAGGAAAAGCGACTGCGGAACTTTTTGCTGAGAGACAATGGCAGGTGTTTTCTTTTTCCCGAAAGCCGGGCGTTCACAACCATCCGAATATCCAAAATCTTGTGGTTGACATATCAAATCCAGATTCAATCCAAACTGCAATCCAAACCGTTTACAAACGGGTTGGTAGATTGGATGCGATTGTAAACAACGCAGGTTTCGGAGCATTTGGAGCTTTTGAGACATCAAAACATGAGGAGAGGATGTCCATGTTTCAAATAAACGTTTTTGGTTTGATGAATGTCATACAAAAAAGTCTTCCATACCTACGACAGCAGAAGTTTGGAACAATCGTAAATGTTTCTTCTATCGGAGGTTTAATCACCTATCCTTTGTTCTCGGTTTACCATAGCACAAAATGGGCGGTGGAAGGTTTTTCGGAAAGTCTACACTTCGAGCTCAAACCGTTCGGAATCAAGGTCAAGATTATTGAACCGGGAGCTACGAAAAGTAAATTCAATTCCGAGTCGATGCAAGAATACAAATCACAAGAAATCGTGGAGTATGCGGATTACGTTTCCAAATTGCAGGAGACAAAAGATAAGTCTTTTGAAGACGCGATTGCTCCCGAAGAAGTTGCCTTGGTCATTTGGGATGCGGTCACAGGATCATCGGAAAAGCTTCGCTATGTAGTGGGGAATCGTCGATCCAAAACTTTGGCAAAACTTCGAAAGATATTGCCAACTCCTTGGTTCCTTTCATTCCTTGAGAAAAGGCTTAACTTGAAATGATCTGGAATTCCAATCTAGTAGAAGATCCTGTGGTTTTGCGTGGCGCCCTGAACGGCGACCAAAAGCAAGTGGAACTTCTATTGAAGCAACATCAGGACTTTATATACAATATTGCCTTACGATTGTATTTAAATCCTGATGATGCCTTGGATGCCACCCAAGAAGTATTGATTAAGGTTTTTACAAAACTCAAAACCTTCCAAGGAAATAGTCAATTTCGAACTTGGTTGTATCGAATCGTCGTAAACCATTTTCTAAATTCACCCAAAAAGAAATTTGAATCGATACAATATGTGGAACCGACTTATGAAGAGATAGTCCCTGAGTTTTCGGAAGACGAAGTAGAAGAGGTGCGGATACTGTGTGCGACTGCTATGCTTATGTGTCTTTCACGGGAACAAAGGCTTATCTACATCATTGGTGAAATTTTCCAAGCGGATCACAAATTAGGTGCAGAATTGTTTTCCACAACACCTGCAAATTACCGTGTAAAATTGCATAGAGCGCGCGAGGATTTAAAGACCTATGTTTCCGGGAAATGTGGTTTGGTGGATGAAAAGAATCCGTGTCGATGTCCAAAAAAAACGCGGCAGATGGTAAAGCTTGGATTTGTTGATAAAAACAACCTGCGTTTTTTAACTTCTTATACATCCAAAGTACAGGATATTGTGAAAGAAAAACGAACATCCGTTAGAAGTCAAATTGAAATGAGGATGAAGGATCTTTTCCAAGATAGTCCATATCAGATACGAGAGGAGTTGGATCGAATTCTAGAATTATGACTCAATTGTCATTCGAAATAACTCGATGATATCCATACCTTCCGGTAGCTCCAAATGACCATCAATTGCAAGGGTTGCTATACCATGAACAATAGACCAAGATCCTAAAGCCTTTGCATAGGCTGTCTCTTTGCTCAGTTTATCATTGGCAAAGGCTGTATATAAAAGTAAAAAAGGTTTTTGGGATATATTCCAAATTTCTTTATTTTTATTCTTAAGTTTGTTTTGTCTGATAGAATTGATTTGGCTTAGCATAAGACGATAAAGATCTGGATTTTCAACTGCGAACAAAATGTACTCTACTCCGTATATGTAAGCCAATTCTCTACCTTTTATACCCGAATTTTTTTTTTGCGCTTCTCCCATTCGAATAGCAAGTTCTTCATAACCTGAGGACGCAATAGCCTGTATCAATGATTGTTTATCTTTAAAATGAGCGTAAGGAGCCATTTGGCTCACACCAATTTCCCTGGCGAGACCTCTCAAGGATAAAGCATCCAGTCCTTGCTTTTTAAGGATTTTTCTTGCGGCAAGGATAAGTGCTAGTTTTAGTTCCCCGTGGTGATAACTCGACTCTTCTTTTTGTAACTTGTTCCGTTTTTGCGTCATATTGCCAATTGGATCTAAGTATCTAATGGTTTTTTAATTCATTCTCTGATCAAGAGAATATTTACGAATAATCCCAAGGAAAAATAAAACCAGAATATTGGAGACAAAAAATAGAAAAAAAAATCTTGCAATCTTTACGATGTAAAGATTATTTGAGTCAAATGGTCGAGAGAGGGACGAATGAAAAAGTATGATACAGTGGTGATAGGAGCAGGAAATGCAGGTTTGATGGCAGCCACACGACTTCAAAGGGAAGGGAAGAAAACCCTTCTTCTGGAACGTCACAATATTCCGGGAGGTTGTGCTACTTCTTTCGTTCGAGGAGATTTTGAATTTGAAGTTGCTCTCCACCAATTAAGTGGCGTTGGAACGGAACAAGAACCATTTATAATGAGAACAATTTTTAAAGAGTTGGGGGTATTGGATAAAATTGAACTCGTACAAGATGAATCTCTCTACCGTGTTATTATTCCTGGTTATTTGGATGAGACTTTGCCCGCAGATTGGGAAGAACTGAAGTCGCACCTTACCAAATTATATCCAGAGGAAAAGAATTCCATTGAAGCATTTTTGAACATGAGCGAAACTTTGATTCAAGAATATTATTGACTTTTTGTTTTCCCCTCAAATGATGGTTTTTTTGATCGTTTTTTTTTTTTTTTTTTTTTTTGAA
>JALOTI010000049.1 GCA_025457985.1 Leptospira sp. | reverse complement strand
TCTTTCAAAGGCGAACTACCATAGATTCGTTTGTAAGCTTTTGAAAAAGAAAAAGCAGACGAATAACCTACATTTTGTGCAATTTCTTCTAATCTTAGATTTTCTTTTTGAAACATCTGTTTTGCTTTTTCCATGCGCAATTTTGCCAAATATTCAATCGGAGGTATTCCTAACACATCCCTAAAACGATTGGCCAATGTAGCACGAGAAACACCAATTGATTTTGAAAGATTGTCTAAATTCCAATCAAAGTTAATTCTTTTATGCATTGCTTCGAGTGCTGTCAAAACTAATTTATCGTGAAAGGCACTCACCCACCCTGGATTTTGCATCGGATTTTCTAGTAGCCAAATCCGGATTAAATAATATAACATAATATCCGTTAGCCTTTGAACAATCAAATCTCCTCCAAGCTTTAGTTCTAATTCTTTTGACAAAATTTGAATTACATTGGTCAAGGCATGGTGGCTTTCCAATTTTTCACTAGGCAAATAAATGAAATCAGGTAATTCATGAAACAAAGGATGCATGGGACCTGCGGGAATTTCATAACGAACCGAGACAAAACTCGTAACTGGACTTTGCCGTAGGTCTAAATTGTCTGGTTTTTGAAGATCTATCTTCATTCTGTCAATGGTCACTACCTTGGCTTTTGGATCGGAAAGTAATTCGTGATGGATCCCTCTAGTAATAAACAATAAATCTCCTTTTTTAAGATGGATTTCTTTCTTTAAAAATCGCGCATAACAGGAGCCTTGCGTAATGATGTGAAAGCCTCCACTTTTTTCGCATGGAAAGAAATAACCAAAGGATTTAAAAATTTGATCTTTTACGAGTAGGTCGTTTTTCCAATTTGCACTTGAAATGATTTCGGATAGTAGGTCCATTCCAACAAAATAACCAAAATCCAATATATTGTCTATCTATTTATACGATTAGATATAAATTTTAGCTATTTGGGTATGGACAGTATAATCAAATAGATGATAGGATAAAGGCAATCGGCAACGAACTTACGAGTATGATTTGCCACTCCCAGCTTGGGAAAAAGGAGAATAGAATGAAAGTATTTGTATATGGTGCATCAGGCACAGTTGGTCAAAACTTGGTTAACGAACTTTTGGAGTCTGGACATGAAGTTTTTGCGGGAACACGAGACCCAAATAAAAAACAAAACAGAGAGCAATTGCATTGGATCGAAGCAGATCCTTCTAAACCAACACTTGGACTAGATGTTCTCGATAAAGTAGAAGGACTATTTTTACTAAGCCCACCAGGATTAACGAATCAATATGAAATCCTTTCGCCTTGGATAGAAAAGGCTAAAGTTAATAAAATTCAAAAAGTAGTACTTATGACAGCTATGGGAGTTGAATTTGCACCAGAGGAAGCCCCATTTCGCAAAACAGAGATTTTGTTGGAAAAATCAGGTCTTCAATGGAATATAATTAGACCAAACTGGTTTAGCCAAAACTTCAATACCTTCTGGATATCAGGAATATTGAAAGATCAAAAAATTTACTTCCCTGGTGGTAAGGCCAAGGCAAGTTTCATTGATGCAAGGGATATTTCCTCTGTAGCAAAGGTATTACTCACTACAAATGAACATTCAAATAAGGCATTCAATCTAACTGGAAAGGAAGCAATTGATCATGATGAAGCTGCACAGTATATCAGTAGTGCAACCGGAAAAAAAATAGAATACGTGGATATTACGCCCGAAGATTTTTATAAGGCTCTTGTGGGGGTTGGATTGTCTGAAGACTATTCCAAATTTTTAGTAATGATCGCGGGCGCTCTCAAAGAAGGATTTGCAGCACCTATTCACGATTCTGTAAAATCTATAACTGGTAAGGACCCTATTTCATTCAAAGCATATGCAGAAGATTACAAGTCTCATTGGCAATGATAGAAAAGCATAGACCTTACTATCAAAAGTAAAGATCAATCGGCGGTCAGGATTTTTACGGCCGCCCCACCTTTTACATCTTCCAAGATATTACGTAAAAGTAAGGTTTGAAATGGCAAAAATTCAGAGCCGCTAACATTCACATGATTCTTATAAAACTTTTTAGTAGGAATCACTTTCTTCTGTTTGAGAGAGACTGGATCATAGACATGAAGACCTGAATTTCTAACCCAAACGAGCTCACCTTCTTTCCAAAATCCCAAACGGTGTCCATGTGTTCCCCATTTAGCTTTCGTTACTTGACTTAGGTTAGACACATTGTAACGTCTCATTTCTCCCGTATCAGCTGAGGCAATAAATAGAAACCCACCATCCTTGGAAAAACAAATCCCATAAGGAACAGATGGTATAGAAAAGGATTCAAGATTTTGCGTGCCCAATTTGTATAAGAATCCTTTGGGATTCAATTGTTGGTAATTTTCCGTGTAAGCTACGATTGCTATCGTTTTTGATTCAGGATGTAAAGTAGGATTGTATGGATAATAAATGGAATTGTATTCAAATTCTTTTTCCACATTAGACCCTGTAACTTTAAATAATAAGTTTTGTACATCCTCAGATACCTTATCTTTTAGATCTCCATCTATTGAAAAAAGAAAGTAATATGCCTCGGATGTGCTTCCAATTTGAAAACTTTGAGCATATGCGTTCTTACTCTCAGGTAGAATCTCAGCTAAAAATTGGATCGTTTCTATTTGATTGTTCTGCAAATTCCAACCGAAATAAAAATACTTTTTGATCTTTCGTGTGTTGTCTTCGTTTTCTACGACGAAGCCAGCCCTTCCTTGGGATTCCGAATAAAAAAGAAATTTATGAACTACTAAAGGAATTCGATTCGTTTTAGGATTAATGTTTCCCACAAACAAAGTTGTATTTTTACTAAAGGCCTCATTTAAAGGAACCGCTTTATAAATTCGCTCTTTGGTTTTTAGGTCATAAAAATAAAAACCTGCCTCATCAAAATTCGCTGTTTTCCCCAAATAAATCCATTTATTGTCGTTCTCAAAGCTAGGGGAGTTTTCCTCCATAAAAGTTGGTCTTTCATCGAAGTTGGTTGCAAATGAAAATTAATCGATGAGCTTTTGAGAAAAAATGGAAGAAGTTTGAAAGAAGAGAATCGCAAATAAGATTGGATATTTCATGTGACTTCGCCTACATCCTTAATTTGAATGGAGGTAATCATTCACAAGATTCAATTTTTTTCAATTCAAGTTTTAGCCATTCCGATGAATTTATTTCGCTTCCATTCGGAAAAACAATTTTATAAGGTGTGCCAGTCAGAAAAGATTTGGAACCGATTTTCTCGATAAACAAAACAGCTGTCCAATCCTTCGGATCTGGTGCAAATAAGGATTTTTTAGCTTCCTCAAGTTTGAATCTTAAATGTTTTTCAGCTTCCTTCGACGAATAGAGAGATCCATTTCTTTGAAACTTTGCATTTAGTTTGCCAATTGATTCTAATAAGATTTCAATTTTTTTTGATTCAGATTTTGACTCACACTCTGTTCCTTTTGCAAAGAGCAAATTCTGAGATACAAAAATTATAAAGAAAGTCGGAAAAATGATTTGTTTTAACATAGAATCATCCTTCTATCTTTGCATTTTTTGAAAACCTTCTTTCAAAGAGTATTTTAAAATAACATTGGCTCGCTGGTCTCTGGCTCAGCCTTTAAAAATTCGCTAGTGTACTGTTTTATCATTGGATGAATGTTTTTTTGTTCTATTATCTTTGGATCAAGCCATTCATTCCAATCATCCTCTGTTAGATGGACAGGTTGACGACCCTTGTTCCCACCAGAATTATGTATCGATTTCATAAGAGAGTTTCCCTCTTGAGTAAGAATGCTGAACCAAGGTAGTGAATCTTTTGTTTCTTCATCTATACCCCAAATTCCAGCAAAACAAAACCATTCACCAGATTTTGGTGAAATTTTATATTTTACCTTTGTACCGTTTTCAGATTTCCATTCGTAGAAATGAGAACATGGTACAATACATCTTTTAAATTTAGCGGACTTTTCCCAAACATTCGAAGAGAATAATTTTTCAGCTCGAGTATTAAAAATAAGTTTGGGTGACCAATCTGGCTGAACTCCCCACCTAGCAAATAAAAGTTGCTGACGACTCGACTGATTTAAGATAATGGGAGCTTTAGCTCCAGGATGAATTTCGGACATTGAATGATCCGAAAACGTTTTTTCCAATTCTGCAAAATTGAAATTTTCCCATTCCTGGACCATTCTAACCCATTTCTGAGTACCATCTTTTAAATTAACCAAGGTATATCCGAATCTTCCGCACATTTATCGAAACATAGCAAATCGGATGATTCCTGCATACCAAGAATCTGGTAAAAAATTTCTTAGAAATAATAAGGCCTTTGCATCAGGACCAACAGCATAACGTAATTTTTTGTTTCTTTGTGTTGCTGCCTTAAATACTACTTTCGCAACTTTTATAGCTGGGATTGCTGATTTTTCTGCTTTTGCAATATTTACTTCCGCCTTCTTATACAAAGTTTGGTATTCTTCTGGCGAAGAACGAACAGTACTATCGTTTGACCTTTCATAGAAGTCAGTCTTTATGGCACCTGGTTCTATAATTTTTACATGAATACCCAAGGGTTCTAATTCAAAACGAAGTGATTCGCTAAACCCTTCGACGGCCCACTTTGTTCCGTGATAGAGACTGTAATAAGGGAAAACAATTCGTCCTCCCATAGAAGCAATATTGATAATAGTACCTGCCTTTTGTTTACGAAAGTAAGGTAATATAGCGCGTGTTACGTTCATCAGTCCAAAGACGTTGGTATCAAATTGTTTTTGAATCTGTTCGGCACTTGCGCCCTCAAATGGACCTGTCAATCCATATCCCGCATTATTTACAATGGTATCAATGGATCCAAAATCTTTAAGGACAGAATTTACTGCATTTTCAATGGAGGTTTTGTTTGTTACATCAAGTGCATAGGTTTTTAGATTGGGCAATCCCTTCAAATCTGTGTTTTTTTCAGGAGTCCGCATCGTGGCGGCTACATTCCAGCCCTTTTCCTGAAAATACAATGCAGTTGCTTTTCCGATTCCAGTACTTGCTCCCGTTATTAAAACTGTTCGATTCTTTTTACTTTCCATGTAAATCCCCTTTCTAAATGACTCTCAGTCAATTAAAATGACCATCAGTCATTTATGAATGACCTCTAGTCAGATGCAAGTTTTTTTCTCGTAAATTTTTAAATTCCAGAAACACTGGAATCATGAGTCGCCAAGCAACCCTGGAAAAACACCCCAAAAAGAGAGCCGTTCTAGAAAAAGACAAACTTTCCAAAAGAGATTCGATTATCCAAGCGGCGGCGTATTTACTCCAGAAGAAAGAATGGGCGGAACTCTCCATGGATGAGGTCGCAAGGCGCTCCAAAATCGCAAAGGGAACTTTGTATCTCTATTTTCCGACAAAAGAAGATCTTTGTCTCAGAGTACATAATGAGGATTATGGAGCCTGGTTTAATGATTTAGAGGAATTTTTAACATTGAATGAATCAATTGAATTAAAGTCCTTCTCACAGTGGTTTGTTGATTCAATCGAGAAACATCCTAGATTTATCAAACTGCTTCCGATTGTCCCCACAATTTTGGAAAAAAATTCAAGCATCGAAACAATTCGAGATTTTAAGTCGAACCTAAAAACACAAATTGAAAAGATCATACCTATTTTGAACGAAAGATTGCACTTTAATAGTTTTGATCGAACATTTTTATTTCTAATGCAGTGTCATGCGATAGCTGTTGGATCATGGTCCCACGGTTTTCCTTCTACAAATGTTCGGAAGGCTTTTGAAGAGAATGGATTGAGTCTATTCCTTATTGATTATAAAAATTTTGTCAGATCTTCTATTGAAGCATTAGTAATAGGAAATATTGAAAGGTCAAAAATCTGAAAGTTAAATAACTGTATCAGTTTCCAAACATTTTTTGGATTGATTTCTTTTTTCTTAATTGGTCTTTAACTTCTTTTCGATTTTCATCATTTAGATCCATAACAAGCAAGAGATCCTTTTCTGCAAAATAAACGTATTTTTGATCTCCTTCTATTAAAAATCTTTGTATATTAGAATTCCATGTTTTACCAATTAGATGGAGTTTATATTGCGATTGAAAAAAATTAGAATTAAAAATGGCTTCTGATGCTGAATTTATTTTTGATTTTGAATCCACCAAAATGGTATTTTTAGTTTGGTTAGTCACAAGCCATAATAAACTTTCACCAAAATCTATAGAGGAACCCAATGTTGGTTCGTAAAACGTTTGGTCTGGATGAATATAGACCTGAAAAGGAACATCAATCTCTTGGTTAAACAAAGAATAATTATGATTTTTAGCACCTTCTTCACCAAATGATTCTCCATGATCTGAAGTGAGAATAAAAATAGTTGGAATCTGGTTTGGTGGATTCCAACTATCAATGATACGATCTACAGTCTCTAGGTTTTCTTGGATTGCTAAATTATAATTCTGAATGGAAGACTCAAATCGGTTTGATTTTGGAAAATAAGGGCTATGCGTTTGAGAAAAGCCAATCCATAAAAACATCGGATTGGATTGAGGGAAATTTACCTTCTCCAGTACAATTCTTAGAGAGTCATCATCTAGTCCCCAACTGAATCCCGGAATTTCTTTGGCACCTAACTTTTTTAAATCTTCTTTTCCATAAACAAAATCAAAAAACTTTGGTATTAAGAGAAATAAATCTTCAAAGTAAAGTGATTGTGAATATATAAAATATGATTGGTATCCGCGTTGCTTTAAAATCGAAAGAAAGGATGATTCAAAACTCTTTGTGATATCGGGTCGACTCGATTCAAGATTTATTTCTCCAATCAAAAATGATTCAAGACTTTTTGAACTGTGTGGCATTGGAATAAAAAAATGATGACCTGAACTTTGGTTTTGTGGAAAGTACTTTGACTTTTTATTCTGAAGAGAAAGCCGACTCACTCCCTCCAAACAAAAGACAACTATATTTGCGTCGGAAATTGGACTGATTGATTTGTTCCAAAACTTCTTATCGATACTTTCCGAACTAGTAGATAAAGTAGGAGTAGTTGTAGTATTTGAAATGGTAAAAAAAATTTGGAAAACTATCAAACCAAAGATGAAGAGAATAAAGTATCTTTTTTTTGATTTAATCAAATCTTCAAACCAGGATACGACAAATACAAATAGAACGTAAAAGAAAAATATAATATTTAACTGTTTGATAAAAACTAAAGTGTCATCGATTAAATAGGAAATTTGAGTGAAAAAATATAGTATCAATCTAAAATGAAATTCTGTTTGAAAGGCCTTCTGAAATTGTAAATTAAGAGTAAACAACAGAAATATTATGTACGATACCCATTGTAATGATTTTACAGAAAAGAAATGGGAAATTAAGAGAGAAAATAGAAATAGTACTGTAAATTGAATATTTCGAAAGTAAAGGTACGAAGGTATAGAAAAATCAGTATTTGAAATGGGAAAACAAATGAAACTCAAAAAAATTGCAATCGTTATAAGAGAAATATTTTTCATTGAACTTCAAAATTTACAATAGATTCAATTTTATTTTCTTTTTTCAGCTCTAATTTATGTTTTCCCCTAACAATAGGAAGTCGAAGCTCACCAGAGAGGGGAATATCTAAACTTTTGTTATTATTCCATACGACTTTGGAATTCGATAACTCACCCTGTATCCGAATGGGAATCTCTTGTTTGGAGAGATCTATTCCTGGATGTAGTAAAAAAATCTGCCCCTGAGATGGAGAAACAATTCGATTTTGTAAATTTCCGTGACCATCGCAGGTTAGAACTTTCCTTTTGGAAGCCATTCGTAAAGAAATTGAGTTACATTCAGTATTCGATGCCTTCCCTGAAATCTTACATATTGAGCGCAATGTTGTTAGCTTATAGTCTAATGTTGGTTTTTGGTTTTTACCGACCAAAAATCGAAAGGTATTTTGAACAATTCGTCCAGCTCCGAAAGAGCCAGAGACATCCATGGTTTTTTCTCCCGAAAAATTTCCAACCCAAGCACCTACAATAAATTCCTCATTAAATCCGATTGCCCAAGAATTTCTATAATCTTTTGAGGTACCGGTTTTAATCGCAATAGGATACGGGAAATCTAAATAACTTCGTTTTCCAAATGCTTTTGATCTAAGATTTCGATCACTTAAAATATATTTGATTTCTTCAGCCACTTCCGGAGAAAATAATCTTTGTTTGGTGCCAAATGTAATGCTTTTCTTTTGATTTTTTCCTAACTCTACAATTGGAAGAACCCCACCAGTGATAAAGCTACCGTATGCTCGCGCAAGTTGAAATAAACTAGCTCCTCCGGAACCTAATGATAAACCAGGACCATAAAAATTTGGCGTAGCCTTCAAATGATCGAAACCTGCTAAATGTAAGAATTGCAAAAACTCTCCGACGGAAATTTTAGAAACCGCTGTTACAGCAGGAATGTTCCTAGAATTAGCCAACGCTTCCGCTAAGGTCATTTTTCCCCAAAATCCCAAATCTGCATTTCTAGGGAGATAACTATTTCCATTAAAGTCTGTGTACAATTTTCTTTCATCATCAAAGATGGTATTTGCTTGAAACAAATTCTTCTCTATTCCAAGGGCATATAACAATGGTTTTAATGTACTTCCAGCGTCCCTATAAGCAAGAGTGCCATTTACTTGACCATCACCATCTTCATAGAAATTTTTTGATCCAATCATTCCAACCAGACGTATTTTTTCGTTATCTTTCGGATCTTTTTGGAAAACTATCAAACTTGCATTTCCAACATTCCATTTTCTGAGACCGATTAATTCGGAATTAACAATCGAGTGTAGATGGAAATTAAATTCTGAAGATAATTCCGATGTAAACTCATCCATTTGGCTAGGTAAGATGGACCGTATCCAATTCAAAAAATGTCTTGTTTCAATC
>JALOTI010000048.1 GCA_025457985.1 Leptospira sp. | reverse complement strand
CTCCGCAGGCTTTTGACTATCTTAGAATGGGAAAACACTTCGGTAAGGTAGCGATCGCCTGGGATTAAAAAGCTGAGAATAGAGGTTTATTTTCTAAAAGCAGGATTTTACTAAAAAAATTCTGTTCGTTTCTCTCGGGAATCTTCGTAGTATAAAAAACAAGATGGTTCCTGATGGAATGAATAATTTCCCGCCGATTCCCGAAAGAGAAAGAGAAAGATTGGCGGCCCTTTATGCACTAAATTTACTCGATACTATACCTGAGCCACAGTTTGATAGGCTCACAAAACTAGCTGCTTCCATCTGTGGTGTTCCTATAGCGCTTGTTAGTCTAATTGACAAAGATCGACAGTGGTTTAAATCGAATATAGGTTTGGATGTAAATGAAACCGCACGTGACATCTCCTTTTGTCAATATGCTATCCTTGATAGCAAACAATTCGAAGTTGAAGATTCTTACTCAGACCCTCGTTTTGTTAATAATCCGCTGGTTTTAGGCGATCCAAAAATAAGGTTCTATGCTGGGCAACCTTTGGTTATGCCTGATGGTTTTGCTTTAGGAACATTATGTGTAATCGATCGAGTTCCTAGGCAACTGACGGAAAACCAAAGAGAGGCTCTCCGACTCCTTGCGGAGGAAGTAGTTCACAATATCCTTGAGAAAAAGAAAGAGAATGAGCTGAAGTTCGCAAAAGACTTTCTCTCTCAAACAAGCCGAGTCGCACGGGTCGGTGGTTGGGATTTTGACATCAAATCGGGAAAAGTCTTCTGGTCTGAAATGTTGTGTGAAATTCATGATCTACCTCATGGATTTGTGCCTACCTATGAGCAAGTGGGCCAATTTTACACACCGGAAAGCTGGCTTGAATTAGAAAAATCAATCCAAGAAGCAATGGCGACTGGGAAAAGTTACGATCTAGAATTACAGATTGTAACCGCGACAGGACGATTGATTTGGGTACGAGCAATTGGAAATGCAGAGTTTCAATCCAATGAATGTGTGAGATTATTTGGAATCTTACAAGACATCGATTCGGAGAAGAAGAGTCGATTGCTCATCCAGAAGAGCGAAGAATCCTTAAGAAGTGCACAAAAAATTGCTAAGATGGGAAGTTGGAGTTTAGATCTCAAAACTAATGAGGTTCTATGGACCGAAGAATTGTACAAAATGTACGGTTTTGATCCAACGAAACCTCCTCCTCCTTTTGCAGAACATAAAAAACTTTTTACAGAAGATTCCTGGAAAAAATTAAGTGATGCCTTAGATAAGGCAATGCGTTTGGGCCAAGCCTATGAATTAGTTCTCCAAATGATCAGAGTTGATGGTTCTTATGCTTGGATGCGCGTCCAAGGCCAGGCTATTCTTGAAAATGGAGCCATCGTTGGATTAAGAGGACTAGTTCAAGATATATCTGAACAAATTGATTATGAAGAAACAATAAAGAAAACCACACTCCGATTTGATCTTGCAACAAAAGCAGCGGGGATTGGCGTTTGGGAATTCAATCCAATTGACAATTCTTTAATTTGGGATGATCAAATGTATCGCCTTTATGGAATAGAAAAGGAAAAATTTAATGGAGTATACGATGCATGGCAATCAGTGATACATCCCGATGATGTAACCCGCACAAATTTGGAAGTCGAACTCGCAATAGCTGGTGAAAAAGAATTTAATACTGAGTTTCGTGTAAAATGGCCCGACGGTTCCGTACACTATATCCGAGCCTTAGGTATCGTTATTAGAGATACTAACGGGAAACCTATGAGTATGGTAGGAACAAACTGGGACATCACCAAAGAAAAACTGGCAGAAGAATCTCTCAGAAAATCCAAAGAACAATCCGAGGCGGCAAATCGAGCAAAAAGCGAGTTTCTCGCGAATATGAGTCATGAAATCAGAACCCCATTGAATGGTGTAATCGGGTTTACTGAATTGCTGAAAAATACAGATTTATCTCCCATACAACAACAATATGTAGATAATGCGAATGTATCCGGTCACGCACTACTTGGTGTGATCAACGATATTCTCGACTTTTCCAAAATTGAAGCAGGGATGCTTACTTTGGAAAAGGTAGACACAAATATCTTCGAAATTATAGAAAACTGCATAGATATTATCAAACATAGTGCTGCCAAAAAAGAAATAGAGTTACTATTGGATCTGGATTACCAAATGCCTCAAGTCTGTCTGACAGACCCAATTCGGCTCAAACAAGTACTTACCAATTTTTTAAGCAATGCCGTTAAATTTACAGAATCGGGCGAAGTAGAAATCAAAGTAAATTTTGAAAAAATAAATCCGGACCAAGGAAAGTATATTTTCTCCATCCGAGATACCGGAATAGGTATTACAAACGAGCAAAAAACAGTATTATTCCGTGCATTCTCACAAGCGGATAGTTCTACGACGAGGAAGTATGGAGGAACAGGTCTCGGACTTGTAATTTCAGATGCAATCGTTAAAAAAATGGGTGGATCTCTAAATGTAGAATCGGAGCATAACGTAGGTTCTACGTTTTCCTTCGATATTCTTACCACTACAAAAAACGTTACGATTGATTCTAATCCCCCTATACAAAGTATAAAGAAAATACTTATCATTGATGATAATCCGAAGAATAGTCTGATTATAAAAAAGATGCTTAAACTTCAAAACATTGACTCAGAGGTATGTGATAGCGGTATGTCTGCACTCGAAAGATTGAATAGCGGTGAAAGATATGACGTTGCAATATTTGACCATCATATGCCAATATTGAATGGACTTGAGACTATTCGTAAGATACGAGATGATTTAAAGATTAAATTTAAAGATTTACCTATCATTCTGCTTTACTCTTCGACTGATGATATTAAAATATTCGAAACTTGCAAAGATCTAGATGTAAGTTTTACATTATGTAAACCAATCAAATTTAAGGAACTTGAGAACTACATACGGCAGCTGGATCAACCAGGAAATTCAAGTAGCTTTTTGAAAGAAGACCATCTAAGTTCTTCAGAGGTTCCAAAAAACCTGTCAAATGAGGATAAAATCAAAATTTTAATCGCGGAAGATTTACCACTTAATATTTCTCTCTTAAAGTCCATTTTAAAAAAACTACTCCCCAATATTCAATTCATTGAAGCAATTAACGGGAGAGACGCAGTGGAAAAGTACAAATTGCACGATCCAGAGATGGTGTTTATGGACGTTCAAATGCCGGAAATGGATGGTTTGGAAGCAACGAAATTGATTCGCGAACATGAATATTCTACGGGGTTAAAATCACGAATCATTGCTTTGACCGCTGGGGCATTTAAAGAAGATGAGGATAGATGTATCAATGCTGGAATGAGTGAGTTTTTGACAAAACCAGTAAAAATCGAAGATATAAAAAAGATTTTGTCATCTTACAGCAAACAACCCTAAAGTTTTGAAATAAAAATCGGTTCAGATCAAAATCATCGGATTGTAGCAAACTTATTTGTCCAATAGTGACGGAAGTTTGCATTTGGATTGATATCTGCTCTGTTTGCATATCCAATTCCGACATGAGTATAATTGCAATTCTCCATATTGGCACGGTGTCCTGGTGAATTCCACCATTCGTTAAATGCCGCCTCCGCAGTTTCAAGTCCCGCCAATATGTTTTCCCCTGCTCCCACATTCAATCCTTCCGCTCTAACGCGATCACTCGGACTTGAACCATCCAATCCAGTATGAGAAAAAAAGTTCAACCGCACCATATTTTCAGTGTGTTTTTGTGCTGCACGGATGAGTGCAACGTTGGAACTAGTTGTCGCAGAACATCGGGAGCTATTTAGAAAAGATCGGACTGTACCATCATCAAGAGTATAACTCCCGTTTGAACGGTAAAATACTAAAATATCAAAAAAATCTTTTGCGTTTCGGTTCATCACGGAAGAGGATGCACTTTGTTGTACAATACTGGCTAAAACGAGAAGTCCTGCATTAGAAGGAAGTTTAGGACTAGGTTCACAATAAGTTAGTGAAGTAGAAAAAACTATAGTTAAGAAAATTCGAAAATTCATAGGAAGGGTATTTATAAAATAGAAAAACAGAACATAGCTGTCAAAGTATTTTCACAAATAAAAAAGGCCCACTGACAACAAGTAGACCTTTTTCAAATCAAAAATTTTAGTTTGTCTTATTTAGCAGCAGTTACTTCTAAACTAGTCTTACCATCTTGACCTGTTAAAGCATTACCAGAAACTTCAATTTTACCTTTTTCTTTTTGAAGTTTTTTATCAACTTTCTCAGGGTTTGTAACGACGTATTCTTTTCCATCAGCAATCACTATCAATCCGCCTGTCTTAGGCAATGATACTGTCCCTTTAAGTGCAGTAACTGCAACTGGTTTTGGTGCTTCTTTAACTGGTTCTGAAGCACATGAAACAAAAGTAGCAAGTGCAAACAATACGAATAGATATGTAATGGTTTTTTTCATAAGAAATCTCCTATCTTAAAGAACTAGATTGGCTCCATTTCTTTCAATTCATATTGAATCGATTCACGAATATTTTTTCCTATAATTTGAAGGCCATTTGCGAAAAAAGAATAGGAATTTAACTAAGACTCAAATCAAGAGCCATCATAACCAAAAAACCAATCATTGTTCCGATCGTTGACATTTCGGTCTCGTTACCCGTATGTGACTCAGGAATTAATTCTTCGACAACCACAAAGATCATAGCTCCGGTGAAAAAAAACTTGCTGCGATCATAACGCCAGCTGCAAAACCCAACATAGAGTTGAATATAGGTCTTGGAACTGACTTAAAAAAGAAGACCGCGGATGCACCGATCGCAGTACATAACCAGGTGAATCCTGTGGCAAGAAGTGCTAAAGCCACAGGATGGAAATTTAATAGCTCACTAAACAACTATTTGGCGGCCTGCATTCCAACGAATAAGGAACTAAACTCTTTGGATCTCCAAAGCCCGTCAGAATCTTTTTCAACAGTAATGGGTCGAAAACTAGATGCTCCTTTTGTTCCTACGAATAATTTGATTTTTCCAGATGACTCTTCCCCGGAATACGGATTGGTAAATGTCTCCACCGTAAGAGGCTGGTTGGGTGTATACCCATTTGCTGGTTCAGCTCCTTTCCAATATCCATTGGAAAGCATTTTATATTTATCCAATTGACCAACAAGATATTTGTCACTGTTGCCAAGGTCGATCCCATCCAAGTTACCCGGTTTATTAGATCTGCTTCGGTTTTTTGTAAGAACAGAAACTACAAGAGCCTGGTTACCTAAAATCGGGTCCTTACCATAGATATGTATGGCAAGTACAACCATAGCAGCGGCCCCTTCCGGAGTCACAGCAGTTTGGCTATGAAGGGCCTTAAACTCTTCAATCGTAGATGGAACTGATGAAAAAGTTGTGGGCGTACGCGGAGTCAGATTCTGTGCGAAAAGAGGTGTGGCAAAAATCAAAAGGATGTAAAGGAGTCTTTTATTCATAGTCTGCAAAATGTATAGGGGAATAAAAAATATTCAAGTTTTTTTCCAGAAATTTTTTTCTTTACGAATATAGAACAATTCGTTAAGTTATAGGTATGAAAAAAATATTGATTCTAATTTCCATTTTCATAACAAATACTATCGCATCGCAATCATTAGCTGATGCAAAAGAAATCCAAGCCGCGACAAAAAAGATGTGCGAAAAAACTTCGGCTTGTATGAAAGAGAAAATGAAAGACCTCCCAGCAGAGCAGAAAAAAATGTTCGAAGCTCAGTTTGTAAATGGCAATGTTTGTCAAAGTAGATATGCTCACCTCGTTCCCGAGGGAGGTAAACCAGTAAAATCTGAAAAACCACAACGAAAGTTAACCAAAGAAGAAATTGAGAATATTAAAAAATGTGCAAATGAAATGGCAAAAATGTCCTGTGCTGATCTAGAAGAAGGAAACATGCCAAGTTCCTGCGAAGGATTTCAAGAGTAAATTTCATTTAAATCCAATAAGGGCTGATCTCTCGTAATGTCTGTTTACCGATTAGTTTGAGAATCAGCCTGTCCATTCCAATGGAAATTCCCGAAGCCGTTGGGAAATCCTCTCCCAAACAAGAAATAAAATCCTCATCAATTGGAAAAACTTCCTTTCCTAGTTTCTTGCGTAATTCTCTTTCTTTTTCAAACCTCAATCTTTGTTCCAAAGGATCTTTGAGTTCAAAAAACGCATTGGCAAGTTCCAGTCCGTCCCAATAGATTTCAAATCGTTTTGCTACCCCATCTTCGAGTCGGGCGAGAGCCGCACACTCTGGAGGATAGTCATACAAAAAAATAATCCCCCCACCTAATTTTGGTTCTACTAAATTTAAAAAAACAAGAAAGAACAAATCTTCATAGGGCCAAAAATGAAGCTCCTCTTTAGATGCCCCAGTCAATTTATGTATTTCTATCAAAGTTAGGAGTGAATCCCGATCGAACGTAAAGCCTGTTGTTTCTCGGAAGATGGACTCAACAGATTGTTCTCGGATAAAACTTTCTTTTGAATCTTGAAGTCTGTTTTTATTTTCTAAACTTCCAAAATTCTGAATTAAAAAAATCAAATATTCTTTGATAAACTCACGCAACTGGATATCATTCATTCCTTCGGCGTAGAGCTCTAACATCAAAAATTCTTTAGAATGGAAATCACTTCCTATTTCACCTGATCGAAATGTATGAGAAAATTCAAATATTCGATCAATTCCAGTAGATAAAATCTGCTTTAAGGAATACTCGGGTGAGGTTATCAAAAACCCTATTTCTTTTTTAGAAGGTGAGACAACTTCAAAAGGATCCAAATATGGCTCCATTCCCACGATGGGTTTGAGACAAGGTGTATCCACCTCTAAAAATCCAAGCTCCCAAAAATAATTGCGAGATGCTTTTAGAACTAAGGATCGAAAAATGACTATCTCTTTTGGTAGGCTCTTCATAGATTTTCTATATGGCAAAAAAAACGAGGTATATCCAAGTACAAGAAATCAAAAATGCCTATGAAATCATAATCCTTTCTAACGAAGTACACCAAAAATTTTTAGAAGAAATAGAAGCAGTTTTGGACATGTTGTTCTTCCAAACTAGAGCACATATTCAAATTGATTGTCGTAAAATTGAATACTTCCCCCTTCCCTTTTTAACCAAACTACTCCAACTCGCACGTGACCTTCGATTGAAAAAACGAGTCCTAGTCATTCGGGGATTGGATCTTCCGAGTTATCGTTACTTTTCTCGCTATGGCCTTCTCCGACTTATTTTGTCAAACGAGGAGACTCGGCGAAATTCGTTTGGGACAACCAGGGAGTGATCTCCAAACTTACTCCCATTTCACCTAACAAAAGCATAGTTCGTTTATCTAACTGAATCCCTCTCGAGAATTCGGATGCATATTCCACCGATGCATAGATCGAAACTTCTAATCCATCGGTGAGATCTCTAAGTGTTTTACGAACAGGACCTAAGGTCTTCAATAGCTCCCAAATGTGGTCATTTAACTTAGCTTCTGGCCCTAGTTTGGAATTGAGTTGCCAATGGCCCGGTAGCGGTCGGTTTTCCATATCTTTTGTGTCAGAACCGTGGTAATAGTCAGGCTTTATGCCTAATTTTTCAGTAATCTCGGAAGGGCGTAATCTTGCCCCTGAAATGGCAAACATTGCCCACGATTTTGCTTCTCTTTGTGTTCCCGTTTCCATTTTTTACTTTTTTTTTCTCCTAGAAGAAACAAATTGAGAAAGAACTCAAGGGAAAAACATGAAAAATATCTTGGTAATTGAGGATGATCCAGATATCGGAAACTTAATCCGAAAATCTTTGGACTCCGCCCACTACACAACCTCCGTTTTTGAAAACGGTGAAGAAGGCTTAAAATTTTATAAATCCAACCACCCTGACTTAATCATTCTGGACCTTTCATTGCCTGATATTGATGGAATGGATGTTTGCCGGAGTATAAGAAAATCAGATGAAAGTACGCCTATTTTTATTCTTTCAGCCAGAACGGAAGAAATTGATCGAATCATGGGACTTGAGTTAGGCGCGGATGATTATATAACAAAACCATTTTCCGTAAGAGAACTCAAAACTAGGGTGGATGTGTTTTTTAGGCGTTGGGATAAAAAAATTGGTATCAAACCAAACGTCGGCCAAGCAGGAGAGATCATGCGTGGAGCGTTGAAAATTGATTCCATCCGACGACGTGTTACATTAAATGAGAATATCATTAACATCTCACGTAAAGAATTTGATATCCTTCAATTATTAGCCGGCTCACCTGGAAAGGTTTTTTCAAGAGAAATGATATTGGAATCCGTCTGGGGAGTTGAATGGGATGGTTTTGAAAGGATGATCGACAGTCATATCAAACGGATTCGAAGCAAACTGGAAAAAAATTCCGCACAACCAGAGTGGATTGAAACAATCTGGGCCATAAATACTGCTCTCCTACCGCATCGGTTTTCAGGGTCATCGGCGATAAACCCGAATACAGTATGGGAACAATAGCGCTGAAACTATCACGGCTAGACAGAATTACGTCACATGGAAAAGCGGACTTATACCCCAGGCGAAGTGATTTACCGGGAAGGGGATGAGAGTAATCTGGTATATCTGATTAAAAGTGGCCGCGTTGATCTGGTCGATACTTATCCTGAAACGGGAGAAGTCGTTGCTAGACGGTTAAGTACTGGCAAAGTGTTTGGTGAAGTCGAGCTGATTGACCGCAAAACCCGTTCTTCTACTGCCAAAGTGGTTGAACCGACAAAATTGCTCATCTTCACCCACGAGGAAATTTTAGATACGCTGTTCAATCGTCCTGAGAATAGCCTGGTGATGGCGCGTGATGTTTTCGACCGCCTGCGGCAGTTCTACAGCGCCGATAGCCTGGATGCCGAAATGACCAAGCTACGGGAAGAGATGCATGAAACGATCAAAAAAGCCGTGGTCAGCCATGAGGCGCGGGTCGTAAAAAGCCATAACGGCATGGCCGCAATCGCGATTCCGATTGTCCTGCTGGTCGCCATTGTTGTTGGTATTCGCTTCTAC
>JALOTI010000047.1 GCA_025457985.1 Leptospira sp. | reverse complement strand
TTGGCTATTTGCATTTCTTTTGTAATACTTTGTCCATGCTGTAAGACTAGATTCCTCTAAGCTCATCCAATCTTCTCCAGTAGATTCTTCTAATGAAAAAATATCAGATTCCAGTCGTTTTAAATATTCATCAGGAGAAAGAAATCCGCACATTAAGAGGAAGTAGTTATCATAAAAACTTGTAACACCTTCGGCGATCCATAGTTCTTTTGTTAGGTTTGGTTTTTCATAATCAAAAGGTCCTAATTGTATAGGTCTAATTCTTTTGATGTTCCAAAGGTGGAAATATTCATGCGAGAGTAGTTCTAAAAGTTTTGTATATTCTTTCTCATCAGAAATAAGTTCTGGATTAAAAAAATTGATGCTTGAAGCTCTATGTTCCAATCCTCCATATGCAGGTAGACTTAAGTTTACTACAAAAAGATAATAGAGGTTAGGGCTTTCATTCATCCACTCCATTTGAATGGCTGTGATTTTTTTTAAGTCCTCGGCAAGTTTTTGTTTGAATTCAAATTTAACCTCACCTTCAACTACCAACTCATGTAACGTTTGCCCTACCTCAAAGAATACAGAATTAACTTTACTCAAATGAAATGGTGAGTCATATAACTCGTCAAAATCATTCGCATAAAAGCTGTTGGATTGATTTAACCTTTTAAGGCTGGAATAAACATTTGGAAAGATCTCTGAAGTTTCAAAATTTATACCTAAGGGCGAATTCAATTCTCCTTTTAGAAATACAAATAGTGCTGGTGGACTTATAAATCCAAATTCATCATTTAAATAATTTGTTCTAACTGTATAGTCCTCAAATGCATAAACAATATATTGAACTTTTACCGAACCGGATGGGTTTGGAACATTCCACGTATTTAAATCCCTTTGTTCAACTTTAAGAGGTTCATCATTGGTTGAATTTTTGGCTGTAAGTTTATGAAGATGAGTAGAATAGTCCCGAATCATATACGAACCTGGGGTCCAATTCGGCAAAACAAGTGTTAGATCTGGTCTCTTTGACTGAATGAAAAGCTCTACCAAAAAATAGTGTTTTTCCAAATCCAAAATCGATACAGTAAATTGCAATTGGGATTGGTTGGATTCTAGGTTCTTCGGAACCTGGGGACTTGTTTGTTCTTTTGCCATCTCCCTTCTATCGGATGGGAAACTTAAATTTTTTCAAATGTTTTCTTGACACCAAATTCCAAGAGTACTAGAAAAGGTTAGCTAAGGTATAAGCAAAGGAGGTGGTCCATTTGGAAAGTAGTTGTTACGACAAAAGAATTTTGACCCGCGAGGTGGCTGGGCAATAGAAGTTCCCACGCTTGTTGCAAAACCGACCAGTCACAATCTTTCCAAGTTCTAAAGGTTGGTCTCCTTTAGGCTTTATGCAGTCGCTTGGAAAGGTTTCTCCTAAAATTCCTACTTCTGCTTCATAAAACTGTCTGCTAGTTTTGTCTAGATATTGAATTTCTTTAAAATCTCCTCCAATTTGGAACTGATCCCAAACATTCTCAGTGAGTTTTCCGACATTTGGTTGGATTGGTCGGAAAGAATTTGAGATCCGTTAGATATATTGATAGTCATATTGGAAAGTTCTGTGGTGGCTCTTTTTTGTTCTTCCGTAGATTGTTGGATGGCAAGAATCAAACTTGAAATTTCAGTAATCTCCGAATAGATTTCCTCGGTCCTTGATTTTTGCTCTTGAATCATAGGTACGATTTCTTTTGCCTTTTCAAAAATAACGGATACCTCTTTTGTGATATCACGCAAAACTCCGATTAGGCGTTCAACTTGAGATCCACCATTTTGTATACTCTCAAGTGCTTCGGCAGATAGTATATTGATTTGTGATACGGAACTTGCTGCCTGAGCCGCGAGCTTTGAGATTTCTTCTGCAACAACTGCAAAACCTCGTCCAGATTCCCCAGCTCGGGCTGCCTCAATGGCTGCATTCAATGCGAGTAGGCTAGTCTTTTCAGAAATACTCGATATAACTTCTGAAAATTCTGTGATCGATACTGATTTTTCTTGAATCTCTTCAATTGCTTTGGACGTCAGGCCAGCCATACTCCTGCCTTCTTCCGCCCGAACATTGGCGCCCATCGCAATTTGACCAAATGCTTCTACTTCGTTTGTAATTTTTATTACTAAATTCTGGATTGTGACCAGGGAGTTATTAATGGCTTGTGTATTGGTTACTGCTTGTTCCACATTTTGGTTTATGGTTTCGGAAGAAGCATTCAATTCTTCCACGGTTGCACTCGCCTGTTCACTGCTAGCTGCTTGAGATTGAGCTAGATCTGAAAGTTCCAAAATGGTGTTTTCCATCAGTTTTGATGACTTTGATAAATCTTCTCCACTCGTTTGAGCAACAGAAAGTATGTGACGGATATTTGCCGTCATTTCTAGAATAGCTTGGATCAGACTTCCGATTTCATCTTGGGAGATATCATTGATTTTTGCATTTAGATCCCCCTTTGATACGTCCTTGCTATATTGGATTAGTTTTTGGAGGCGAAGGTCTACGAGCTTTCGGAAGAGCAGTAGGTTCGGGATCGTACTTGTTCCGATTCCCACCAAACCCAGAATGAGAGAAAGCCAAAAGATAAACTGGATTTTTTCTGAGATTCGACTCAGAGGATAGGAAATACGGAGAGTCCATGCATCCGTATTTGGAATTAGCTGAATCGGTAAACTTACATGCAAAAAGTCTGTATCCGTATAAACTTGTTTGATGCCAGATGACTTTGCTAGGTTGACTCGCGGGTCTTCTTCATCTTTCCACACGGTCTCCTTAGAATCAGGATGCAGTCCATTGAAGATAACATAACCGTTGCTTGCTATAAAACTAATTTTTACTTCTCCATCAAGAATTCGAATCTTTTGGATATATGTCTGCACTGTTGTTAGAGAAAGATCTGCGCCAGCAATACCAACAAAAGTCTGATCCTTTAAGATAGGGTAGACCAGCGAAATCATTGTTACATCTTTCCCATCCACCTTATAGTCAAAAGGTGGAATGAGAGCTACTTTTTTGGTTCTTTTTGGCATTTGGTAAAAATCTGATTCTGGTAACTCGTAATCTACGACTGGTTCAATGATGAGTTTTCCTCCAGTTTTTACAGAATAAGGAATAAATCGGCCTGTCTTATCGTGATACTTTGTACTACGATAAATGGCATCTCTCCCATCAAACGCATTCGGTTCAAAAACAGTGTATGTTCCCAAAATCGAATCATTAGAGGATGTAAGAATGTTTAGAATTTGATAGGTTGATTCCCGGGTAAGAAGTCCTTCCTTTTCTAACAAAGACTTTAACATATAGGCTTCATTGAGTGGGCCTGATATATATGCCTTCGTTTCTAGGGCAATGTTTTCAGCTAAAACGACTATTTGCTCTGTCGCATCCTTTTTTGCGTTTTGGTATATGACATAAGATATGATTGTTAGGATTAAGCCTAATGTTAGGAAAGAAATTATTGCGCTGCCAAAGGCTAACTTTTGTTTAATTTTCATAGGGTATGAATTTAAAAGAACTCGCAGTAACTTTAACTAGATGGATAGATATTTCTCAAGAAGATTCTAGAATACTTCTTATATTTTTCGGATACGTGCTTACACCCAATCGGTTTCCATCTGTATCCAAAAAATAGTACGAAAAGTCCGTTTTCTGAACAATTTCAGTAGATTCCAAAAAGATTTTCCAACGATCCCTTTCTCCCTCCAAACCGAAGACAAGGGCTTTGGGTGCTTCCGTTTTCCCCTTTTCCAACATCAAAACTATGGACCCACATCCAATCCAAATCGATCTGAGTTCTCCCGACTCAAAATGAAAGGTTTGAATGAGGTTTGTTCCTGGGATTTTTAAGTAAAATTCGGCAAGAATCTGAGGATTTTCTGTTCCGATGGCAATGTGGTGGATCATTTTTTTCTTTTCAAAAGGATTTCTTGTCCATATGGTATCTGTAAATCTTAGTTTCGGAGTTTTTCATGAAAAAATCCCTCATCCTAGCACTCGTTTTTGGTCTCACCTTGGCGAATTGTAAATCGAAAGTGTATTCCCAAGAAGAGTGCGACGCAGCTCTTTCAACAGCTTTTGCACAATTGGAAGAAGAAGCGAAAAAGAACCCTCAAGCGGCTCCTCTTATCGCAGGTCTCCAACAAGGCAAGGTAAAGATGGTTGAGCAGTGTATGGAAGGAAAGTTTGATCCAGCTTGTATCAAAAATGCTCCTGGTTTAACAGGCATCATGGGTTGTGTAAAAAAGTAATCCATATCAAACGATTGGGGAGGAGTCTTTCTTCCCAATCGTCGCGTTAATTTTTCTTTTCTTTTTCTAATTCTTCAAAACCATTTTTGTCCGTATAACAGCCATGTAGACGATATGGCCCGTCTTCGTAAAAAAATATCTTTTGAGCGTATCGTTTCCCTTCCCATATACAACGTTTGCAAATGAAGGGTCGTATCGCCCAATCTTCGCATTCCTCCAACCTGTATGCCGGGAAAACTCGGAGAAGTGGTTTGGAAATTTCTGTCGAATCAGAGTATAAGGAATCCAAACTTCCCAAAATACAGAAATATAGAAAGATTCTTTCCCACATCCAATTAAACTATCGGGGAATTGGGCGATTTATTCAATGGATTTGTGGAAGAAAAAGAGAGTTCTGATTGGAAAGGGGTTGCTTTAGTTTTGGTTGGCGCACTTTTGTTTAGTGCCAAAGCAGTTGTAGTCAAACTTACTTACCGATATGAAATCACAGCTATAGGATCTTTATTCTTTCGGATGTTTTTTGCGTTTCCATTTCTAGTTTGGATCGCTTGGAAGGAAGAATCTGCCTCAGACAAAACAAAACTCACGGGCAAAGATTGGATATCCGTCATTTTAATGGGGATAGTTGGCTACTATTTGGCCAGTCTTTTCGATTTTTTAGGGTTACAATACATCAGCGCAGGTCTCGAGCGAATCATTCTTTTTATTTATCCTACACTTGTAGTTGTGCTTTCCTTTCTATTCTTAAAAAAGAAAATCACAAGTAGAGAAGTATTTTCTCTTCTACTCACATATACGGGTGTGGGTCTTGCGTACGGACAAGATGTACAACTTGGCTCACCTACCGATGTAAGTTTGGGTGCCTTTTTTATTCTTCTCTCTGCATTAACATATGCAATTTACTTGATGGGAAGTGGCTCCATCGTTCCCAGATTAGGAGCAAAAAGGTTTACAGCCTGGTCGTTAATTGTCTCTTCCGTAGTTGTTTTCCTGCATTTTTTAGTTTTAGGAAACTGGAAAGAAGTCATCCAGCCCTTGGATTTTTACGCCCTGGCCTTTCTTATGGGGACTGTGAATACGGTAGTCCCTGCTGTATTTGTTTCTGCAGGAATCAAACGAGTAGGCTCCAAAACCGCTGCTATCGTTGGTTCCATTGGACCGATGTCCACATTGTTTTTGGCTTATGTCTTTTTAGATGAGCCAATTACCATCGTACATAGCCTAGGAACTTTACTAGTTCTCACAGGAGTTTTTTGGATCAGTTCTGCAAAAAAAGCAAAATCTGACCCAGAATAGAAAGAAATTTCCTTTTCAATTGTTAACTTTAGCAGAGAATAAAATGCTTATGAAACGATGGATACCTACGCTCGCCCTGATCTTTGGATTATTTTTTGGGGGGGATCTTTCTGCCCAATTCCAATGCGAAGGATCGGCCTGTGGTTTTTTACCTGAGTCCTTAAAACAAGCTGGGAATCAATCCCTACTCAAATTTGAAAGAGAATACCTGAAAGAAGTTTTAAAGACCAATTTAGAAGCTGGATTTTTGGCAAATATCGGATCCAACAACGTGGGTACGGGACTTGTGCGAAGAGTTCAGATTGGAGTTTCTGCGTCGGGTGCTGGATATAAAAAAGACGATATTCAAGTTAGAGATGATGTAATTAAATTTCCTAAGTTGCCCAATGTGGGCGGTGCCGTCATGCCGGCAGTTACTCTCGATTTCAATCCGGGTTGGCTTTTTGGAGTTGAGGATGACCACTTCCTCCGAAGGTTTTCAATTTACTTACATGGAATGAACGCGGTTGTAAACAAAAACCAAATTGAATCTCTTTCTAATAATAAAAACTTTGAAGGCCGCCTAACAGTGAGGTCATACGGTGGTATGTTACGGTACCAAGTTGTCGAGAAGGTTGGATTTCTTATGAATCTGTTCACCTGGAATGGGATCAACGTTGGTGCAGGGTATCATTTTGCAGAACAAAATCTAGCCGTCAGTTACTTGGAAGGAAAAGCTTCTGATATAGAATTTTCAGGTGTAAAAGGGAAATGGGGTGGAGATACAAATCTTTCCTTCAATACAAAAGTGCAATCGACTCATGTGGACCTCCGAACGGGGATTGGTCTTTTTTGGGTTGCAAACCTGATTGTAGGTGGTGGGTATTCTTGGAACTCGGGCAGTAATAGTATCTCTCTTTCAAGGTCAGGTCCATTTATTGTGTCCCGAGACCAGACTAGTCCCATTGAAATCCCAAGGGAGTTTCAAGAACAATTGGACCCAAATCTACTTGCGCAAAATGCAAATGCCAAATTGAGTTTTGCGACCAGGGGAGAATCCAATTCTCGAAGAGGGATCGGCTACGGAATTGTCGGTTTGGAACTAGACATTTTCCTCTTAAAGATCATAGCTGAAGGGCTCTATGGTGGAAAGGATCTCTATTCTGCAAATTTAGGTGTCAAAGCGAGTTTTTAACAGTAAAAGGCAGAATTACCTAAATCGATTCCCCATTAAATCTTGCCTAGGGAAATAGAGCATTTAATGTAGACCTCTAGGTCTAAGTTTTAATGGAATACTACAAACGTTTTAGCCGCTCTTTTTATTTGGCAAGCCAAGGTTTTTCTTTTGGGATTGTTGTCCCCATCGCAATCAGTCTGATTTTAGTTTTCGTAGATTTGACTCCAAATCAGATCCAAGCTTTTCTAATCGGATCAGTACTTGGTGCCCTGACTGCTTTGACAATTGGTTTGCTAACTGTTCCCAAACGATTGAGAGCAATCAGAGATGGTTTAATAGAACTTTCCAATTCAAAAACTGTCAGTCCCGAAGCGTTTACGAAAACTTGGAACCTTCTTGCGAAAATCCCAGTGTTTGCAGGTCTTTCTGGAATATTCCAGTGGGTGGTTGCGCTTCCTTTGGTCGTCACTCCTGTATTGATATTAGAAGAAACAACTAGGACGGATACATTTTATATCACTTGCGTTTTGGTTTTAGCCGCACTTATCAATGTGATTCTATCTTTTGTTTTTGTAGAACGTGCAGCCCATATACTTTTAAACGAATCAATCTTCGATCATGAATTTGGTGGAGAGGAAAAACCGTACTTCCGAAATCTACGGATCAATATTCCCATTATGTTTTCTCTTATGGTCCTTTCCCTCGCAATCTCTGTGATGATTTATGCATTTGATATCAATTCAACTGCATTACGGACTGCTTATTCAAATCAATTGCACAACTTCAATCAAAGTAACGAAGCGGCTGTGACTTCTTATTTAGAAATTGTAGAAAATCTGATTACCGAAACTTCCTCTCTCCCTGAGGTAAAACAAAGTTTTGCCACTGGGAATTTTAAATTGGTACAACCCATCTTACGAAAGATATGCGAAGATAAGGACGCAACCTTTGAAAATGCTTTTTTTGCAAGCTTGGATTCGGATTATCCGATCGTCGCAACTTGCCTAACGAATGGAGAAGGGGTTGGTTACAAACTTGGGTCAAATCTTCTTTTAAAGGAAAATATCGCACATGCCTTGGAAGGAAAAATCTATGTAGGTGTTTCAGAAAAATCACCCATCACAGGTCAGGTTGTGATCATGGTATCAGGTCCTGTTTTGAATGCATCTGGTAAGGTAGTGGGAATAATGGGTTTACCTGTCCTTATGGGAAAGGTTATGGAGAGCTTTCTGAAGAATGTAAAAATCGGAAATTCAGGCTATAGCTTTTTACTCGATCGAGATTCCAAAATGGTTTGGCATCCAAATCCAAAATACCTTCTCACCGAATTTAAGAATTCGGAATTTGAAAGATTAGCCTCTGCTGCCGGAGAGACCAATTCATTTAAAAACAATTGGGAAGGCTCAGTATTCCTCCTACGAAGGAAGGTAAATCCTAAGTATCAACTGCAATTTTTTTCCACGATTGATTTGCAAGAGATCGAAACCGACGTCTTATCTTCGTTAAATGGGTTAATAGTTATCAATATCGCAGGTGCTTTGCTCATCGCAACATTTATCTATCTTCTTTTTGCATCTCGGTTCAAACCTATGATTACCGTTCAAAAGATTTTAGAAAATATTGAAGATGGGGACTTACGAAGTTTAGCAAAACTCCAATCTTCCGATGAGTTCGGAAAGTTAGTCTTAGGATTAAATTCTACCTTAAAAAGACTGAGTGAAGTTGTTGGATCGAACCAAGGATTTTCAGAAGATCTTGCATCGAGTGCGGAAGAGATGTCAGCCTCGCTGAATATGTTATCTTCCAATGCACAAACCCAGGCGGCTTCTGCGGAAGAGATTTCCGCAAGTATTGAAGAAATCTCAGCCGCCGTACAAAATGTCGATGCCCAAGCCGAGGATCAATTTAGAAAAGTCGAGTTTTTGAAGAAACAAATGGCAGACCTATCAAAGATGATAGAAGGGATGGGTAAACAAGTAGGAAAGGCATCTCAAGATGTCACTCAAATTACAGCCGAAGCTAAAACAGGACAGGTTTCACTCGATTCCATGAGGACTTCCATTTCCAAAATCAGTGCGAGTTCCGAAGAGATTGGCAGTGTGATTGAAATCATTAATACCATTTCTGAACAAATCAACTTGCTCGCGTTAAATGCTGCGATTGAAGCTGCAAGGGCTGGAGTTTATGGAAGAGGTTTTGCCGTTGTCGCTGATGAGATCGGGAAATTAGCTGAAAAAACTGCCGTTTCTATTGGTGAAATTGGAGAGCTGATCACTGCAAATGAGAAAGAGATAGAAAGTGGAAGAGAGAATATTGAAACCACGATTGCCCTCATCCAGAGGATCATCCAGGGGGTGAACTCGTTCAACG
>JALOTI010000046.1 GCA_025457985.1 Leptospira sp. | reverse complement strand
ATCCAAACTCCTGGTTACGGAACCCGCGGGACCACCGTCTCTTGGATTTCCAAAAACCAGTTAACTATGGTGGAACGATGTTACCCTGATCCAATGGTGGACTTGTATTCGGAAAAAATTTTGGTATGTCCTTTTGAATCAAGTTGGTTGGCGTAAAAACCAACCAACTATTCAGCTAAGGTATGTTAATCGAGGCGAAACGATTTCATGGGAAATTTGCCTGTGAGTTCCTTCACAGCACCTTTTACTTTTTCTTCCCAACTAGCATCGCCAATATGATCAAGGAAATCACAGATGAGATTACCTACTTGGGTAATCTCGGATTCTTTAAATCCCCTTGTTGTGAGGGCGGGTGTTCCCAACCGAATTCCTGACGCCACTGCAGGAGGATTTTTATCGAATGGTATGGCATTTTTATTGATCGTTACGCCAATATGATCCAAACCATCAGCGGCAGCTGCACCTGTTAATCCTTTAACGGAGACATCAACCAAGACAATATGATTGTCCGTTCCGCCAGAAATCACGCGAAAGCCTCTCTTTTGGAAAGTCTCCGCAAGTGTTTTTGCATTTTTGACAACTTGTTTGATATACGTTTTAAATTCTGGTTGGAGGGCTTCCTGGAAAGCAACCGCTTTGGCGGCAATCACATGCATAAGTGGCCCACCTTGGATACCAGGGAATACACGCGAATTAAGAATCTTTTCATTTGCTGCGCTAGACAGAATCAGTCCGCCCCTTGGACCCCTCAAGGTTTTGTGAGTTGTTGTTGTGACAAAATCACAGATTCCAATAGGGGAGGGGTGTTCGCCAGCTACCACCAAACCCGAGATATGTGCAATATCAGCCATAATTTTGGCACCAATACTGTCCGCAATTTCCTTAAATTTTGCGAAGTCAATGGTTCTCGGATATGCAGAAGCACCCACAACTATCAATTTAGGTTTGTGTTCTTTTGCAAGCTTAGCTACTTCATCGTAATCAATTCTTTCGTCTGATTCTTTCACTCCGTAAGGAATGGGTTTAAAATACTTTCCGCTAATGTTTACTGCGCTACCATGTGTTAGGTGTCCACCATGAGCTAGGTTCATGCCAAGAAAAGCATCGCCTGGTTCGAGTGTTGCCAAAAAAACTGCCATGTTTGCTTGTGCACCACTATGTGGTTGTACGTTTGCATACTCTGCACCGAACATTTTTTTTGCTCGATCAATAGCGAGTTGTTCTACGACATCTGCATTTTCACATCCATTATAATATCGTTTTCCAGGATAACCTTCCGCATACTTGTTTGTAAGTGTAGAATGGTAGGCTTCTAAAACAGCACGTGAAACAAAGTTCTCACTCGCAATCATTTCGAGAGAGTGTTCTTGTCTTTCGTCTTCTTTTTTAAGTGCTGCAAAAACTTCTGGGTCTTGGTTTTGTAAATAGGTCATGTAGGTATTTCTCTGTTCAAAATATAATTCAAGTTTTGGTATTTCTTTTTACGAATAATTTCAGAATCCAAGAGGACTTGTTTCCGAAAAGAAGAAAACCCTTTGGAAAAAAAAGAAAATTCGGAAAAATCAGGGGGTTTTCTGAGCCCGAGATAGTCCCTTGTAACATCCACCAAATCTTTTTTCCAAATTTCTAGAGAAAACTCTTTGGGAAGGGATGTTAAAAATTCTCGATGGGATCTATTCTTTCGATATTCGGGCTCTTCGGGAGGATGGTGCAAAACATCTGTTACTTGGTCGATCAATTCTTCTTTGAGGATCAAAGTTCCATGTTGGACAATACAGTTTTTTTTTCTGAACTGCGCATTCCCAGATATTTTTTTTTGGGTTCCATTCACAATAAATGTGAGGTCAGATTTTCCTGAGAATTCTGCCAAAAACCCTTGTTTTCTCAGAGATTTTGTAACTAAACCTAGTAAAATATCATAGGAATCTTTTACTGGATACAGTTCTTTCCTTACATCATAATTGAAGTAAAAGGAATAGTTGATATTCCCTGTCTCATTGTGAAAAACAGTGCCTCCCCCAGATGCACGCCTTGCCACATAACAAGTATTCTGGTCTGGTTTTTTCCCAACCAAACCGTTTTGTAAACTCAACTTGGAAAGATCAACGATGGATGATTTAATATTTCGATAGGGATCTTCGGAAAGACCTATGATGATGGACTTTGGATTTTTCCAAACTCGCACTCCAGCTGTAATTTGAAATTTGTTTAGATTTAGGGCAATAGCTTCTTCGATCGCTAAATTGAAGTAAGGCGTTCGGAGACTTGTCTCGGGAAAGTAAAAAAAATCCAAACTCACTCGTTAAAATACTTTTTAGATGCTTCGTTTAAAAACTTCTTTTCGCTACGAGATAGAGAATCCATCCCATTGGAGGAAATCTTTTCCAAAAGTTCATCGACTCGTTTTTTTGCGTTTTCCCTTTGGTTCATTTCCTCTTGGTACCTTTGGAATCTACGTTTCTGTAGGTATCTTTGGAAGGACCAACCTGGTCCTGCTTGAGACTTCGTTCTCCAAAAACTAAAAACTTTGATTAGTAAAAAACCACCGACTGCACCACCCAAATGAGCAAATACAGCAACACCTTCTCCTTGTACAAAAAGCACCATTAGCATAATGATCATGATAAAGTATTTTGCTTTAATTGGGAAGATCAGCATAAAGAGGAGTTCTCTGTTGGGCCAGGTAAATGCAAATGCCACAAGCAGTCCATAGATCGCACCACTTGCTCCGACAACCGTTCCTTGAGGCACTCCTAGTACATGTGCAAGGAGAGTAACAAGACCTCCCGAAAGCATAGTCAAAAGATAAAATTTTAAGAAAGACCTTTCACCCCAGATTTCAGCAAGCTCGGAACCAAACATCCATAAGGCGAGCATATTAAATAAAATATGCATAAAACTACCGTGTAAAAAGCCATAACTGATGAGTTGCCAAACCCAACCAGAAAGTACTAAATCCGAAGTCAGGCCAAAATAGAGTTCGAGTGGCACGGATTTCAGAACATTTTTGGTTAACAATTGCAAAACAAAGACGATCGCATTCGCAATCATAAGGTTTTTTACCACGGGAACCAAAGAGGGTCCAAATCGAAGTTCGTATCCTGGTTGTCTAGATGCCATAAATTCAAGGTATCAAATCTTGAGTGACAAGGAAAGTCGATTTCCTAGGATCGAGGAAGTGATTGTTCAACTCTATGGGGTGCGTGGGTCGATTGCAAGTCCCCTCCGCAACCAAGACTACCGCAAAAAAATTACGGATATCCTCGAGCTCTACAGAAAGGAAGGAGAGGGAAAATCCGGCGAAGAATTCTGGAAAGAACTTCCCCATCCTCTAAAATTTGTGTCCGGTTCGGATACAACCTGCCTATCTGTCACAGACGATGATGGCCAAACCTACATTTTAGATATGGGAACGGGCCTTCGTCCTTTGGGTGACGAATTGATCGGACCTTACTTCCAAAATCCGAAAGAAAGGTCGGTAGTTTTTTTCATCACTCATACGCATTGGGACCATATCCAAGGATTGCCTTTTTTTAAACCCATTTATTTCAAAGACTACACTCTTAAATTTTTTTCACCATATTCGGATCTTCAAAGCAGGTTAGAGAGACAACAATCGCATGAGTTTTTCCCTGTTCCGTTGTCGGGAACAAGTTCAAAAAAAGAATTCAAACTCTTTCTGCCAGGTGAGGTTTTACAATTCCCATCCGGTCTGCGGGTCGAGAGTTTTCCTCTAAAACATCCGGGTGGTTCCTACGCCTATAAGTTTACCAATCGAAATGGAAAGGTTTTCATTTTTGCAACCGACGCAGAATTTACAGGCGCAGATATGGAATTTATACATGACGCGACTCCATTTTTTTCCGGTGCTGACTTACTAGTTATGGATAGCCAATATACTTTGGATGAATCCTTTTCTAAATTTGATTGGGGGCATACCTCATACACAATGTCTGTAAATTGTGCCTCCACATGGGGCATAAAAAATTTAGTACTTACACATCATGAACCCAGTTATTCCGATGAAAAAATTTACGAAATATATGAACTTGCCGAAAAACACAAATCACTTCTCGGCGAAAAAAAATTAAAGATACATTTAGCACGTGAGGGAATGAGATTCCATTTGTAGTCTATGAATACAGAAAAAATTTTAAGAACAACAGTTACTATATTCTTTGTTTTTGCTCTTTTGGGCGGATTGTTTTTTGGTTATATCCTTTCTGAAGTAAATAAAGGAAAAGAACTCCAAAAACTCTCTTCCTACCAACCAACAACTCCCACAAAACTCTATGACTATAATGGCGTACTTTTTGCTGAGTTGTATCGGCATAAACAAGAACTTCTAAAATATAGTGATATCCCGCCACACGTGATCCATGCATTTTTATCCGTTGAGGATGATAATTTTTTTAATCACTTTGGGATAGATTTTTTAGCGATAGTAAGGGCTGCCATAAAAAACGTGTTAGCTGGTCGAATAGTTCAAGGAGGATCTACCCTCACCCAGCAGTTAGCAAAAACCATTCTACAGCAAAGAAAAAAAACCTTTGGTCGAAAATTTTTAGAGGCTCTCCTCACACTCCAGATTGAACAAGAATACACCAAAGAAGAGATACTCGAGATTTATTTTAATTTAATCTATCTTGGGCATGGTACAACAGGACTTTCTTCGGCTGCCAATGTTTACTTTCAAAAGGATGTAAGGGACCTAACAATAGCAGAGGCGGCTCTGCTCGCAAGGCTTCCCAAGGCACCCGTGTTTTACTCACCATTCAAAAACCCAATGGAATCCAAAAATGCCCATAAGGTTGTTCTTGGGCTTATGGCAAAAAATGGCTTTATTCCTAAGGAAAATGTGGAAACTATCCATAACCAATTTTGGGAAAAGTATTGGCCAATAGTGATCACTCAGTCCCCATCTCGTTCGACTTGGGGAGCAAAACTCAATCGTGCCCCTTATTTTACAGAATGGGTGCGTCAAATTTTGGAAAAAGAGATTGGCGAAGAGGCTTTGTATACAGGTGGACTAAAGGTTTACACTACACTAGATATTCGAAAACAAGAAATAGCGGAAGAAGAACTCAGAAAAGGACTAATCGAACAAGATAAATATGCGTTCGGTGCAAACTTCCGTTATGTGGGAAGAGCAGATAAAGGTTTAGTTTCGCTATACAATTTAATCGGATCGATTTTTCCAATTGGAACTCCTTATGTGACCAATTTAGATGACCGCCAGTTGTTTCGATTGCATTTAGAAAAGGAAATGGCTCCCGCTTTGGAACTTTTGACGGATTTTGTACCATCTGAGAATGAAAGTGCCGCCATAAAAGAATTCAGAAGATCTTCACTTGTTTTTTCTTCCAACTTACACGTCGAAGGTGCAATTATAACCATAGACCACCAGACAGGATATATCCAAACCATGGTGGGAGGTTCTCGATTTTCCCCTAAAAATCAGTTCAACCGAGCTATGCAGGCAAGACGTCAAACTGGTTCTTCATTTAAACCCTATGTTTATGCTGCTGCTATCCAAAACCGAGCAGTAGGTTCAGGCACAGGTATCATGGATGCACCTCTTACAACCATAACCGAAGAAGGCGAAGGATACTCTCCGCAAGATATTTCTGGAGACTTCCGTGGAATGGTTCCTCTTTCTCGAGCACTTTCTCTTTCACTCAATATTGTCTCCGTACAAGTTTTGATGAGAACGGGTACTGATTCTGTGATCGATTTTGCATCTAAGGTAACCAAAACAAACAAATCCCGTTTCCCCACGGGACCTGCTTTGGCACTCGGTGTGGCTGAACTTACACCGTATGAGATGGCTCTAGGTTATTCCATTATGGCGAACAAAGGGAAAGACGTAATCCCGTTTAGTGTACGCTATGTTCTGAATCAAAGTGGAACAGTTGTCTATAATAAAGAAAAAGAAGTCCAAGAGACACTTGCAGAAGAAGCAAAAAACGGTACTATACAAATCATTCCTGAAGCAACAGCATATATCATTAAACAAATGTTAATCGGCGTTGCAATGGGAGGAACTCCTACGCAAGCACTTCGAGCTGCAGATAAAGGAAATTACAAAGGAGAGTCTGGAGGAAAAACAGGTTCTACTTCTTCTTATACAAATGTATGGTATGCAGGATTTGACCCCAAGTATACGTCAGTGGTTTGGATGGGGTTTGATAAGTCTTCGTTATCTCTCGGTAAGGGTACGACTGCTGCGGGTGTTGCCGCACCTATTTGGGGAAAAATGTATTCGCGTTGGTACAACGAAGGTCCGTATCCGAGTTTCTATCCGAACGGAAAATCGGAAGAAATTCCTGCTGATGTTGTAAAAGGCGCCACCTGTGCCTTTAATGGACTTACACCAGGACCCAATTGTCCTGTGACGGGGAATCTATTTTTAAAACCGATTACAATAGCTGGACGGACTCTTTCTGTTCCCGGAGGAAGGCAATGTGATGGGGAAAGGGACCACTATCGTTCCATGGATTTGGAAGACTTTCTCCAAAAAGAATTGGAAATCAGCGACGACGAACTCCGATAGACGTTCACTCTATCAAATTTTTTACAATCTGCCTATACTTTGAGCATATTTTCCAGCCGGGAGGAATGCCTATGCTCTTAGTCCTTCCCAAACGAGTGTTTTTGGTAGGAAACTAGGTTGAAATCCTAATAAAATGGCCAACCTGGCACTGAAGGATTCTGGCACAGAATTTGCATAATATCTTACAGAGACGATCTGGGAGATATATATGAAAAGATTCAGCATTACCTTACTTCCCCTACTACTGACCTTCACAGTTTTACAGGCAGAATCTGCTCCTATGGATGAGGATGTCTCTAGCCTTCTTTCTAATTACGACAAGGAAACTCTCACAGCAATTTCGAATGAGTTGATAAAAATGGCAAACGATGAAGATGCATCGTTTGAATATGAACTTGCTTCTTCCCATTACAATAGAGCCTTACAGATTAGAGAAGCTGTTGGACTTTCGGGTCACAAGAGTTATGCGTCCATTTTGTATTTGGCTAGTGTTGCAAACTCGAAAGCAGGGAACTACTGTATGGCTTCCGAGCAGGCAAAAAAAGCGAGTGAGTCATTTTTAGTCCACGGTGTCACAAAGTATATGGAAAAGGCTAGTAAGGAACATGCAGAATATAGAAAAGCATGTGGTGTACTTGCGCTCAAATGATGTTTTAGTTTTTTCTAGAGATGGTTACCCTTTTGATTCTTCCTTCGAATCAGTCCAACTTCACGTGGTAATACACGTGGGGTTGGAATTCTTTTTTTGTAAACTTTGTTCTTGCCTTTTCAAATAATGTATCTTCTGCATACGGTTTGTTAGACTCCCAAACAATACCAAAATTGGATTCAACATACCCCGACTCGTATTGCAAGGGAACCAGACTTTTATCTCGAAGGTGGTATAAAAGTTTGTGAGAAAAACTTTCAAATGCAAAGTTCTTTTCGCAAGGAAATTCGATTAGCCAGTTTTTTCCTTTTGGAAGATTTACCGGTCCTGAACGTATGCAGGAACCTTGTGAAATTTCTTTGGTGTTTAGCAAAACCCAAGGACCAGATTTGGAATACTCACCGCGACCAATTTTAAACCGTAAAATGGATTCTTTGGAATCAGTTCTCCATTCCATCCAAGTTTTGATAAATTTATGATCCGATTGGATTAGAATCTCTTCCTTCCAAATCAATTGGAAGTCTTTCGTCATCATTGGAGATTTGGGAGGGCTCGGTCTTTGGTAAACCCCGATGGGCATTGGCACATGGGAGAACCCGTCGGATTCAGGAGGGATTTGTCTGATCCAATTGACGTTTGGTGCGCACGAAACTCCCCATCCAAAAAGAATGAGGAATGGAATCGAATTAAAATTGAAAGTAGATAAAATCTTGGCCACCATCACCAAAAATACCGAGTAACAAAAGCATGGCGATTGCAAAAACAGGAAGTAGGTAATTTTGATACGGTTTTAACTTTGTATAGGCATAATCGGATGTTTGAAGCCAATTGAAAAAAATTCCCATCGCAATAAACATAGGAAGTTCATCGGAACGAGTGAGTGTATCGCCCACATTTCTGAATGTCAAAACTCCTTTAAAGATTTCATAGGCTACCGACATCGCTTCATCTCCCCGCGCCGCTGCACGGAAGAATACTCCGGAAAAGGTAAAGATGATGTAAACAAAGAAGATCCGAATGAAACCAACAAAGGGTAAGGAATCAGGTAGAATTTTTTTCTTTCCCCGGGCTAGGTAGATTGTCCTTTCGATCCAGAGGCAAGCACCTAAATAAGCCCCCCATGCAACAAAAGCCCAGTTTGCACAATGCCAAAGTCCACCAAGACACATAGTAATAAACATGTTTAGATTGGAACGAAACACGGTTCCAGAATTTCCACCTAACGGAATGTATAAATAATCACGAAGCCAAGATGAAAGTGTTATATGCCATTTTCCCCAAAGTTCTCGAAAGGATTCAGATAGGAATGGGCCTTTGAAGTTTTCAGGAATTTCATATCCCAGAAGATTGGCACTTCCTCGAGCAATGTCTGTATAGCCAGAAAAATCACAATAGATTTGGGTTCCAAAAGCAAGTGTTGAAAAGAAGAGCGAGAAGCTATCGTATTTGCCTGGATCCATAAAGACTGGTGCGATGATAGGCGCAATGTTTTCCGCGATCACTACTTTTTTAAAGAGACCACCGATGATAAGGAATAGACCTTTTTTCATCCGATCTTCATCGATTTCTGGATTGTCCAGTTGTGGTAAAAAATTCTCAGACCTCATGATGGGTCCTGCAATCAACTGAGGGAAAAACAAAATGAATAGAAAATAATCAAAAAAACCGATCCGAGATTTGATGGTGTTTCGATGAATATCAACCTGTACGGCTATGATTTGGAAGGTATAGAAACTGATAGCAAGTGGTAGGAATATACTCCAAGACTCTGCAAAACTCTTAACGGACGTGAGTCCTGTTATTGAATAAATAGAGCCCGTTACAAAATAAAAATACTTAAAGAATCCTAAATTAATAACATTTAAAAGAATGATAGAAGTTAAGATTCCTTTATAAGGTTCATTTTTCTCTTTTTT
>JALOTI010000502.1 GCA_025457985.1 Leptospira sp. | reverse complement strand
TAAAACCAACAAAATCCCCAATAACTCCACCGCCAAATGCAATCAGCACGGAATTTCGGTCTGCATCTTCTTTGATAAGTTCGTGGTAAACCTTTTTGACGCGGTCTATATGTTTATTCTTTTCACCGGGTTTTAAATAGATAAAATGAAAAGGAATTCCTAGTTTTTTTAATTCTTTAATTAAATACTTTTCATAGATCCCAGCAATCTCTCGATTCGTACAAACAAAGATCTTAGAAGTTTTTCCGAGAGTTTGTAATTTCTCCGATATCGCAGAAAAATCTTCGTGGAGTTCGACAGGATATTCGAACCCATCTCCTACGATCTGCCTACTGCGTAAACTCATAGTCCCTTAACCCATTCACTGGAAAGATAACGTATCTGCGCATTGGCTTTATTGCTGAAAAATTTTTTAATGTTGGGGCGAAGGTCCATATCCAAAATTTCTTTGGGTGTAAAATATCCAAATCCAGATATTGCCTTCTCTTTTGGATTTAAAGTCGGAACCAATTCCTGGACTTTGGTTTGGAAGACAAGTTGCACCAAATGTTTTTTTTTCATAGGATCGATGGATTCATTCAAAAGTAAAAATTCAGATTGTATCACTTGTAAGGAGAGTTCTTCTTTGAGTTCTCTATGTAAAGCTTCTTCTGCAGTTTCTCCAAACTCGATCCCACCACCAGGCAATAACCAGTAGCTAGAATTTTTTTTGGTTTGTTGAACAAGTAGAATCTTTCCTTTTTTGTCTTTGATAAGGGCAGCCACCCGTACTCGTAAGGATTTATTGCGAAATAGAGATTCCATCATAGTTTCAGAGTTCCCAAAGCAGATTTTGCGGCGTCCTGTTCTGCCTTACGTTTATTTTTTCCTTTACCCTTGTTTTGGAAATGATTTTCGAGAGAAACCTGGACAAGAAACTCTTTATCGTGATCTGGGCCCTCTTCCTGTATCACTGTATAAATTGGTATGGTTTTCCACTTCTTTTGGCAGTATTCTTGAAGAATTGTTTTATAATCCTTTGCTTCGTCGACTTCTTCAAAAATAGAATGCATTTCTTGAAAGTGGGGAATTAAAAAACTACGGCAAGACTCAAGTCCCTGGTCCAAAAATAACGCTCCTAAAAAGGATTCAAAACAATCGGCTTGGAGGTTTGTGTTCTCCTTCGCTCTATTTGCCTCTCCTCGTCCAACGAGCAGATACTCTGGAAAATTGTACTGCCTCGAAAGTTTGGCAATTACTGGTGTAGAGACCAGTTTACTTTTCAGTTTTGCCAATTTACCTTCTGCACCTTTGGGCATACTTGTATATAAAAACTCTGCCGCAACAAGCCCCAAAATGGAGTCCCCCAAAAATTCCAATCTTTCATTATCACCGAGCCTTCCCATTTCATTTTCATTGGAAAAAGAACGATGAACAAAAGCTAGGTGGAGGAGAGAAGGATTTTTAAACCTGGTTTTGGTTATGGATTGTAAGTTTTTGAGATCTGATTCCCTTTCGGGAGAAAGTTTTGTTTTGGGAATCAAGGTGGAAAAAAATCCGAGTCCCCTTTGCAAGGGACCCGGTTTACGGATTGGGTATTAACCCTTTAGTTTATCGATGAATTTAATTACATCGCCTACAGTCTGGATTTTTTCTGCGTCTTCATCAGAAATTTCCACACCAAACTCTTCTTCAAGAGCCATAACTAACTCCACTGTATCCAAAGAGTCAGCACCGAGATCATTGATGAAATGAGCTTCAGGTGTAACTTCAGACTCATCAACACCAAGTTGTTCAACGATGATTGACTTTATTTTTTCGAAATCTGCCATTTGTTCCTCATGAAATTGTCGAATTTTTTGGCAAGCCTATTTACGCAAATTTTCTTTGAATGAATTGTTTTAATTTGAGACAGTTTCGCTTAATGTCCGTTATATGAATTTAAATTAAGGATACGTTCTATCATTTGTTCAGAATGAACTAGAGAGATATTCTTCGAAAGCGGTTTGTTTTGTAGATTTCCCCTGATCTGCCAGGATCCGGCAGTATCTTGAACCAATTTCCAATACATTATTCCAATTAAACAGATTTTTATTCCAATATAGCAGATTTGCTGTTTTCATAACAGAACCCTACTCTTTCTTTGGATTTAGAATCATTCTTCGGAGGAGCCCATGAAAATTTGGATCAGCTCATTACTTATAATCGCCTCTCTTTTTAGCGCCAATTGCAAAAAAGAGGCAAAAGACGACAATGTCCTACTCGCAGGACTATTACTCTACTTGTCCAACCAAATCAAAGTCAATTCCGCAACCGACCTGGTCAATGAGTCGGCGGAGAATTATAATGATAACAATTGGGGGTTGATTACAGGGCAAACTCTAAATCGGTTTGTCTCGGATTGGACTGCCAATAAGCCGAGCCATATCTCGGGAAATCTAATTATTCTGCAGACAGATGTTGCGAACAAGGCCAATGGCGGAGGGGAGGCGTGGAATCCCTATGTTAAATCAGATGCTTCTAAAGGTGTCTATGTTTATACCTTAAATGATTACAAACCAGCTAGTCTACCAAGCGGAGGTTTCCGCTTCAACCAGACAAGAGATTCTGGCCTTTTTTCTAACTCCATTCGTTACCAAGCCAATGGTGAATTCGTCGATGATTGGTTGAATACCTATGGCATCAACCCCACAAAAGATTTGATCGTTTTTGCCGTCGGGACAGGAAACTCTGCCAACAATAGCGAAACAGCAATTACAGGTGCAGCACCAGCACCTGGTACTGCAGCGGGTGGAGTCCAAGACATCACACGAGGAGTGTATTGGTTAAGGTATTGGGGTGTTGATATCAAACACCTTGCCATCTTAAACGGAAACTTACGTAGCAATTTTGCACAAGTTTATCCAGCGCAAACTAGTTCAACAAAAAGCACTCTTCCAGCAAAAGGAAATTTCACTGTCAAAAGCATCAGAGTTGATAACACAATCATCACTTCTGGACTTGAAGACATTTATGAAATTGCAAAAAATAATTTAGAAGCTCAAATTCCGGGACTTACCACAAAACAGTTCTTAATCGATGCAAGACCAACATCTCAATTTACAAGAGCTGCAACTGGTGCTGGAGGTGTGGCAGGAATTTATATTACTACTGCATACGATTCAGCTGGAGCACCAGTTCTTTGGGGTGCAGCAGGAGATGCTAACTCTGCAAATAATGGTGGCAAGGCATACATCCCTTTTGAAGGATCCATCAAGGGTGCTGTTACTTTTCCATGGCTTGCTTTATTTGAAGGTTTTACAGATGCAGGGGCAGTTTCTACAAGTGATGCAGATGCATTTGCGATTGGATATCGCTACAAATCGAAATCGGCTCTTAAAGCTATTTTTGCAAATAAAGGTTATACAGCGGGAGCGACTGTTGTCAGCCAATGCCGCACCAATTTTGAAGCCCAAGTCAATGGCTTTGCGGCGTTGAATATCTTGGGGTATCCATCCACCTACTATGATGGATCGTTAGTCGAATGGACTGCGCTAACTGGCGGTCATGACACTTCTCCCTCCTTAAACAAAGTTCCAACAGATTTTAAATGGAGAACAGATTTACCATCCGTGAGTTCCAATATCGGTTACAACATGCGAATCACACAAAACTCGGCAGCAAGTACAAATCCTGCCAGTACACCGACGGTTCGTGTTATTTCACCCGACCCAGTTCTCTCCGCGACAACAACCAAACTCTTTATCCAACAAGATAAGGCGTATAAATCAACTACTCTTTATCCTTTTCTCCCTTTTTCCCTGGATGCTCCCATCCAGGGATTTCTTTTGAAATTCCCTTGTCTCATTTCAAAAACGAAATGATCTTGTCATCATGGCAAGAAACGAAAAAGAAGAAGAGATCCGAATTGGTCTCCGGGAAGCTCTCACCTTAATTATCCCTTACTTCCAAAAAAAAACTTGGGAACAAACCAAATCAGTAGTTTGGATTGTTCTCTATCTTGTTATCTTCCAACTATTTGTGTTGCGTATACCCATCCGAGAAGCCACTATGATCAGCTTTGGTATCATTGCAGTCATTATGGGTCTTACTTTTTTTTTGGAAGGTCTCTTCCTAGGACTCATGCCCCTTGGAGAGATCATTGGACTTAAACTCCCACAAAAAATGGGAATTTTGGGAATTATGCTTTTTTCAATTCTCCTTGGTATCG
>JALOTI010000045.1 GCA_025457985.1 Leptospira sp. | reverse complement strand
GATATTGACGAAGTGATTCAGAAATATCACCTTTGATTCTAGTCTAAGGTAGGAGTACATTCTCCATGAATAAAAACGTAAAAACGGTATTTGTATTTTTGCTAGTATTCCTTGTCATTTTGGCAACGGTATATAAAAATCCTGAGTTCGGTGGAAAACCAGACGAGATCAGTTATTCTGATTTTTTGAATATGGTGGAACCAATCGAAGGGAAAAAACCCATTGGAAAGATTACTTCCAAAGAAGGGAAAGACATTTCTTCTAAACAACAAATCATAATCGATCGAGAGATTATTGAAGGTTGGTATATTCCAGAAGGATCCAAGGATAACAAACCAAAGGCATTTAAAACAAACGTTGCCCAAGTAAATGATGACCTTGTCACCAAACTCAGAAAGTCGAGACTCAGTTTTACTGCGAAATCAACGGAAGAAAATAAATTTTGGTCTATAGTTTCAGGACTTATTCCATGGCTAGTGATCTTAGGTATCATTTGGTTTATCATGATGCGCCAACTTCAAGCCTCGGGTAACAAGGCTTTTACGTTTGGGAAATCACGTGCAAAGATGAATGTAGATCCAAAAGTAAAAGTTACATTCTCGGATGTTGCTGGTTGTGAAGAAGCAAAGGTAGAATTACTCGAAATCATCGAATTTTTAAAGGACCCAAAAAAGTTCCAAGCAATTGGTGCTAGAATCCCCAAAGGTGTTCTGTTAGTTGGCCCCCCAGGAACAGGTAAAACATTACTCGCTAAAGCTGTTGCTGGTGAAGCGGGTGTTCCTTTCTTTTCTATATCTGGTTCCGATTTCGTAGAGATGTTTGTCGGTGTCGGTGCTTCACGGGTAAGAGACCTTTTTGACCAAGGTAAAAAGAACGCTCCTTGTATCATCTTTATCGATGAAATTGATGCAGTTGGAAGATTACGTGGTGCAGGCCTAGGCGGTGGACACGACGAAAGAGAACAAACCCTCAATCAGATGTTAGTTGAAATGGATGGTTTTGAGATGAATGAGGGTGTGATTGTAATGGCCGCTACAAACCGTGCGGACGTTTTGGATCCTGCTCTCCTTCGACCTGGTCGATTCGACAGACAAGTGATAGTGGACTTGCCAGATTTGAAGGGCAGAGAAGAAATATTGAATGTCCATGCCAAAAAGGTTCCTATGGTTTCTGATATTTCAATCAATTCCATTGCAAGAGGAACACCTGGATTTACTGGTGCGGATCTAGCCAATTTAATCAATGAAGCGGCATTACTGACAGCTAGAAGAAATAAGAAACGTGTTACCCAAGAAGAACTGGAGGAAGCCCGCGACAAAGTGATGATGGGTCCAGAACGAAAGTCTATGTTCATTTCAGATAAAGAGAAGGAAATGACCGCCTATCACGAAGCAGGGCATGCTTTACTTGGAACATTACTCCCTTATGTTGAACCCGTACACAAAGTAACTATTATACCGAGAGGTAGGGCATTAGGACTCACGCAGTTTTTGCCTGTAGAGGATCGACATTCCTACCGTAAGAATTATTGTTTAGATAAGATTGTGATGGCAATGGGTGGTTATATAGCTGAAGAGTTAATCTTTGGTGATCCCTCCAATGGTTCAAGCAATGACATCCAACAAGCCACCAATATTGCGCGAAGAATGGTTTGTGAATGGGGTATGTCAGAAAAACTTGGAACCATCAATTATGGTGGTGGCGAGAATTCACCTTTTATAGGGAGAGACTACGGTCATTCAAGCAAACCCTATTCCGAAGAATTCGCCGCACTCATCGACCAAGAAGTGAAAAGAATTGTGCAAACTTGTTTGGACAAGGGTCGAGACTTAGTCCGAAAAAACTCTAAAAAATTGGATGCTATCGCAAAAGCTCTGTTAGCAAAAGAAACTATAGATTCTGTAGAGTTAATGGCTATTGTTCATCCCGCGGGTGAAAAACCAGTCGAATCAAAAACAGGAGTTGGGACAAAAAAAGGAAAGTCTTCCGCATCTACCAAACCTGCTTACTCTTCATAAGATAGGATGATTTTACGTTTTGAAATATTGGCTCTTTAAAACAGAGCCTGATGTATTTTCTATCGAAGATCTAAAGCGAGAGAAGATATCGTTTTGGGAAGGTGTTAGAAACTATCAGGCTCGCAACTATTTGAGAGATGAAGTTAAATTAGGGGATCCCATTCTTTTTTATCACAGTAACGCAAACCCGCCAGGTGTTGTAGGCATTGCAACTGTGGTAAAAGAAGCAAGCCCCGATCCATACCAATTCGATCCTAAGCATAAGTATTTTGATCCAAAGTTAAAAGGAACCGAGCCTCGATGGTTTGGTGTTCATATCAGCTTACAAGAAATCTTTGCAGAGATCATTCCCTTGGATGTTCTCAAAAAGACAAAGGGCCTTGAATCTATGGTGGTTACCCAAAAGGGTTCGAGGTTATCTATCCAGCCCGTTACAGAAAAAGAATTCCATATCATAAAAAAATTGGCTCAAACGAAAGCTTAGATCCGATTTCTCTGTGGATTGTAATTTTTTTTCTTCTGCTATCACTTCTCCTTATGGCTTCGAAGAAAAAACCTGAACTGCCTTAACTCGATCAATATCATAAAATTTGGAGTCCTTATAAAAATAGGAACCCCCTCCCATATATGTATAATCTGGGTTTAGAATGTTTTTTCGATGAGAGGGAGAATTGAACCATGCGGATACAAGACTTTTTGCAAGACTCAAATAGGTATGGTATGGGATAGGAGTTCCTCCCTTGGTGTAACTAAAAAAATTACTTCCGTTTTGCGCTGGTGTAAAAACAGGTCTACCTGCTTGGTATTGGATAACAAAAGAGATTATAATATTCTCACCTCCGATGGTATTTTCAATTCCCACAAGATCTAATCTGTCTTTTAAGGTTTCTTTGCCACCAACTTTGCTTGTATGAGAATAGAAGTCATACTTAACCATATCTTGTGCATGCCCAAATGCAGCTTGTTCACATCTCTCCGAATAAACAAAAGGACGAAGTCCAAGCTCTCTTCGTTCTTTTGAAGCCATAAAGAAGATTGCAGCATTTAACAAAGGATAATCGACCTTAGCAGGATCTATCGGTTGGTTCGCAGGCTCATAATTTAGGAAAGATTGATCATTGAATTCAGAGTATCTTTCAGGACCCCATCCAGAAGAAGACGGTAGTTTTCTTCCATCTTCAATGGATTCAAGGAGAGCTAAATCTGGATCCTTTTTTTCAACAGATTTTTCGACAGTGATTGTTTCCTTGATCTCTTCGACTTTTTGAACTGGCTTCACTTCCTTCTTTGGTGTTACACAACCGAAAAATGAAGCGATACTTATTAAAAGGGATATTCCAAAAAACTTTGATTTCATTTGAATCTCCTATAAGAATCGATTATAGTCTTGAACTAAATTATGAATTAAATTTCGCTCTTTATTATACTGAATGACTTTAGCGTCTTTAATGCCCGTTTCCCAAATGAACAAAAAGGGGAGCCCAAACAATGTTGAATGTTTTTGTCTATATTTCTCACGGCCAACATGTTTATCATTAATGTAGAAATCTGCATATAATACTCGTTCTTTCGTATATATGGATGGTAGTAACCCTACCGTAGTAACCATAAAAACTGTACTAATGCTTGAAATCCAAAAATGCTCATATTCATTGACTTCGCTTGTATATATTTCTATATGATGATTTGCACGAATTCCGTCAGAGATGATACGACCGAAGTAACCAGTATCTAACAAATATCTTTCGTAGATAGCAGTGATCTCTTTTTTAGATTGGTCAGACTCTGGCGTATTAACCTTTATAGAAAGTAAAGGAAGTGTTTGTTTCAGAGTGGGTCTGGAGACGATCGGCACTTCCTCACTCATATAGTTGTAACAAGATATAAGTAAAAAATAAATGAGAAAGAGACCAACTCTTGATTTTGTCATGACTCGAGTAGTATCGTAACCAAAGATATCGATTGGAAAAGTCTTTTTTATTATTTTATGTCAAAATTCAACAATTCCTAGAATGTACAATAAACCAGCTCCAATAGTGACTAGTACAATCCACGAATAAAAACTAATTTGTGAACCTATTTTAAGCATCTCTCGACTCGTGATTCCACCATAACTGAATGCTAAAGCGTTAGGAGGTGTAGAGACTGGCAATGGCATTGCAAGAGAAGCTCCTATCGTGGCACCAAGTGCAGCAGGTAAAACTAAATTGGACGGAAGACCCATTGTGATGGGAAGTATTAAGTTGGCAGTACTTGTATTACTCAAAAAGCAAGAAAGCGATAAAGATAACAATGAAAAGAATACAAATAGTCCATAATTGCCTAAGTCACCTAACTTAAACAGATTTACAAAATAACTCGCAAGTCCTGTTTCTTCAAAGGCTTTCCCAAGGGCGATACCACCACCCATCAGGATAAGTACTTCCCAAGGTAAGGATCTGAAATCATGTAACGTCAGCATTCGAAACCCAAAAAAACATAAAATGGGAATGATTGCTACCGTGCCATTGGGAATCTTGTGCAGGTCATAGGTAATCCAACCCAGCACCGTTACTCCAATCACTGATATAGAAATCCACTTTTCCTTCAAAGAATGGAAGTTGGAATCTTCTACTATCTTTAATTCCAAAGAGTTTGTACTCATCTTTCGAAGATATATAAAATAAATCAAAAGACAAAGGATTAATATTGATACAAAAACGATGGGTAGAGCGAACCCCATCCAACTCAAAAAACCAAAATCCAATCCTCGTTCTTTAAGGTAGCCAATGCCAATTACATTCGGAAGGGTACCTATTGGAGTTCCGATACCTCCTAAGTTCGCCGAAAATGGAATTAAAAACAATAAGGATTTCCGAAGTGGATGATCTTCTGTCCAAGTCTTCATAAAAGAAGATACCAAACCTAGCATCATCGCAGCAGTTGCAGTGTTGTTCATAAAACAACTTAAAAATGCAGTGACAAAACCCAGTGATAGAATTAGTAAAAATGCTGAACCAGCAGTCTTTTTGATCACAAAATTAGCAATATCCCTATCCAATTGGAATTTTGATATGGCCGCCGATATTACAAAACCACCTAAGAACAGTAAAATGGTCTCTGAAAAAAAACAAGATAGGAAAACGATCGGTTTTGGTGCCCCCTCTCCCCAAAATGGAATCAGCCAAAATAATTCTAAAAAAAGAACTAAAAACCCTGTGACGAATAATGGAACAAACTCGGTGACCCATAAGAAAGAAACCGTAACCGCGATGACTAAATTAATCTCTTGGGGTCTAGTTAATCCAAACCAAATTTGAAAAGCTCCAAAATAGGATGCTAAAATCAGTATTAAAAAAAATAGAGTTCCAATTCGAGCCATTGGTGCTTGACGATTTCCTGTATTCGTGTAGATTTTAATTAAGGGATTCTTGTTTCAAGCAAACAAAGGAAGGTTTATTATGATTCGAAATGTTTTATTTCATATTTGTGGGCTGGGATTGATTTTGGCAGGTTGGTTTATCTGTGTTATCAACGTTGGACTTGACCGAGGCGCAACACCGTTTAAATTTTTTTCTGCTCCCAATGTCATCGGGTTGGCCGTTATCCTAATTGGTGCATACTTCCCTGAAATCGCAACCAAACTCTTCTCCAAAAAAGAAGACTAAAAGTTTCAATTTCTAAAATGTCAATTGCTTATAATGATCTAAAACATGCGATTTTAGGGAGCGGGCCAATGGGGATTCTCATATCCACATTGATTGCTCAAAAGTTTGACGAGGTAACTCTTTGGATACCAGATAAAGATTTAGTTGAGGATCTAAAACGCCGCCGTCAAACGGAAATTATGGGGAAGACAGTAGATCTTCCTGATCATATTGAAATTGTGTCAAGTTTGGATCCTTTTGGCAGAGATGATTGGGCATTTCATATTGCAATGCCATCTAGATCTTTTATCGATACTCTTCATTCATTGATTGATGTTTTAGAACCCAATAATAGCTACTTGTTTAGCTTATTTACAAAGGGAATTTTAGATTCTAAGTATAGAAAAAAAACTGGATTTGTTACCTATTCACAATATCTAAAGCACCAACTAACGGAAAAAAACTTCAAATCTACGTCAATAGCGGTGGCTAACGGACCTTCGTTACTTGCGGAAATGATGGAGGAAAAATTAAGTTTTTTTAATATTGGTTCCAGTGATCCAAAATCACGCGAGTATATAGCAGATATTCTTAGTTCGCATTATATTAATACATCTACAACCGATGATATTGACGGAATGGAGATTATCGGAGTTGCTAAAAATCCTATCGCGATTGCGGTTGGAATCATATCTCTACTTCCTCGTTATAGTTCCAATGTCTTAGGTGAACTTATGAGTGTTGGGTTCCAAGAAGTCAGAGATCTTGCTATGAAGTATGGAGCGAGACCAGATACTGTTATGGGAAGATCAGGTCTTGCAGATTTTATTGCTACAGCTACTAGCAATAAAAGTAGGAATAGAGGTTTCGGTCAAAAAATCGTCGGCGAACTTTTATCAGGTGGTGAAAAGCTTAGCATCAAGGATAGAATCGAAATTTTTTTCTCACCAAAACAGTTTATAGAAAGGGAATCTACAAAATGGCATGATAACGTAGAGGGAACTTATGCCTTAAGCATTTTAATCGAATTGGCTAACGAAATCAGGCTTCCCTTTACTCTTCATCGCATCCTCTTTGATGTTCTTTCTAGAAAACAACCTCCAGATGCGCTGATTCATTTTTTACGCGGATCAAAAACCGAGTCTACCCAAGTACCACTGGTTGTTCCTAAGAAAATAGGTTTAAATCTAACTTCAGGAATTGATTTCCAAGCACTACTTGTTGATAGAGTGTTAAAACAGGTACAAAATGTACCTGGATCTGTCTCGAGAATTAAAAAGCAAGCGACTGCAATTATTGAATCCACCTCAAAAAGATTAACCAAGGCTCACCGCAAAAAACAGCGACTTGAGGAAGATAAATTTTCGAGAGAGCTCGAAGTTTGGCAAAAATTTCACTATTGCCAAAAAGATGAAGAGCTAACAATCTTAAAAGAATTAGTTCGATTTTATATTACTGAGATTGCCGATAACTACAGTCCAACGGTGCGAGAGTCGATTTTACGCTTTGTGGCGCCCATCCGTCTCTTTTCTGGAGGATTTAACCGAGGTTCTATGATACCTCATATTGGTGGAAAAACTGAAGTGGTTAAGGCCCTATCCTCTAAATACAATCTTTTGTATGCTCCAACCCATCGCTCGCATTTAGATTCGGTTGAAGTAGCCTACTCATTATTCCATCTAGGTTTACCAGTTCCTCGTTATGCGGCGGGTATAAATTTAATGTCCAATCCATTTTGGGAATGGATGTTAAAATCTCTTGGAGCTTATGCTGTGGACAGAGAGCGAACGAGAAATAGTTTATATCTTGAGTGTTTAACTCTTTACTCTCAAGTGATGTTGGAGCAAGGAATACCTTCCTTGGTATATCCAGAAGGAACACGTTCTAGAACAGGCGGTGTGGCTCCCGTAAAAACTGGTCTATTGACAACAGCCGTAAATGCTTTCAGAAGTTCAGGAACCGAAATTGTGATAGTTCCCATTTCTATATCTTACGAGACAGTGCCTGAAGATAACCAATTCTGCAACATCCACGAAGAACTTGGAATGGCCGGGTTTTTAGCGAAAAGATCCAACGTCTATGTAGAGTTTTGCGATCCAATTCCCATTTCAGAATATGCGCACACAGAGGATCCGACTCTAGAGCTGAGTTATAGAATTTCAAAAGGATGGAAACAATACCATAAAATACTTCCGAATCAAATTGTTGCAAAACTTCTTACTGAAAATGATCATTCGATCGAATTGTCACAGTCAACCATGTTGGTTGAAGATTTTATTTCCAGACATGACGGAAATTATCTGATTAGAGATCCTGAAGAAATTTGGGACAAAGGAAAGAAGATTTTACAGAGTCGCAAATTGATCGAAGAATCCAATCGGGTCATACATAGCAAAAATGAGGCTGTCGTTTCTTACTATGCCAATATGGTTCCAGAGGATGAAGATCGAAAATATTAATAGAGTAATTTAAACTCGTAGATTCAGTGGCAATCACTCAAGGCCGTTTTGTTCAACAACTCTCGATTTAGAGTTGATTAAATAAACAGCCATAATTGCCATCGCACCACCCAACATTACGGGAATCTGCAAAGTTTCATTTAATATAAGATAACTACTTATATAAGCCGAAAGGGGAACTATAAAAATAAAGCTACCAGGAGCTGAAGCCAGTTTTTAGTTTGTGGTTTTTAGCAAATAAATCAGCATTTGCTACGGGATGAATGAACTCGAAACCAGTGCGAGATAGACGTCAAGTGCGAAACTGAGTCGCTGTCGAACGGTGCCCGTTTTATCGACCCCTCATCACCTCATTCCCAAGAAGGTGATGAATCTATAAGGCAAAACTGGCACTGTTGTCTGTTGCAGTGCATGCTGCTGTGAAGCGGTAGGAAATGGACCACCATGGTTCCAGATCGATCGAAGTCGCGACTTGTTAACCGCACGACATTGCCGAACGGCAATCTTGTAGATTTTGCAATTGTTTCAGTGCATGATAGTGAGCAACTCGTTTCGTGCTTAGCCAGTTGGGAGAAATTATGCTAAGTAAACGAAACAGGGACTAGTTGGCCGTTGGTAAACTAAACATTTAAGCCTTTATCATCTCCTGTCTCTTTACAGTCTGATTTGCAGATGTTAAGAATTACAAGATGTTAAGGATTACTCGTTCGGCGACGTTGCATCAGGCAACGCCTTGCAGCCATGAAGGCAGTTTCCGTGCCACGGTTTGCGCATAGCCATCGATCTGACTCGGCTCAGCCCAACTCAGTTGAACTGTTGTTCGTCAGTTGTCATGAAGTTCCGAGCGTCGCGAGGTTTCCCTGTAATTTCGTGTTGTTTTAAGTCGAGTTGTGTTGCGTCACGTCGACGTGAACACTACAATCGCTTGTCGTTAGTTGCAAGTGACAAAGCGGGGAACGAGCGGTTGGGACGTTGTCGATTCCATTCATTCATCCACATCTGACAGTCCTAGCCTGTTCACGTCGAAACGATGCGACTCAACTGAATATGTATGAATTCCTGCAAACATGGTAATCAAT
>JALOTI010000044.1 GCA_025457985.1 Leptospira sp. | reverse complement strand
TCGGGTTACTTGGGTTATACTTTGGTTCAGGGCGAAGATTTGACAGTTAGAAAGAACAAAGTGTACATGAAGACGGTTGAAGGTTTACAGCAAGTTGATTTGATTTTAAGACGCGTTGATGATGTTTTTATGGATCCTTTGGAATTGAGAGGGGATTCTCTACTCGGAGTTCCCGGACTTCTAGAAGCGGTCCGATCTGGAAATGTAAAAATAGCAAATCCGATAGGATCTAGCTTTTTAGAAAATCGTGCCTTACTTCCCTTCTATTCAGATCTTTGTCGTTTTTATTTAGGAGAAGATTTAATCCTTCCTATGGCACCTACATTCTGGATGGGAAATAAAGATCATAACGTACAGGTTATGTTAAGTCCAGAAAAGTATGTTTTTAAGACCGTATCACGTGCAGATGAAGAAGAACCGGTCACTTTCATTGAGTTAAGCGGTGAAAGAAAAGATCTATTTTTATCAAAGCTTAAACAATTTCCGAAACGATTTATTGCGCAGGAAATGATTGCTTCGGCAACAGTACCAGTCCTAAGTGAGAATGGTTTTCGACCTGGAAGAGCCATTATCCGAACATTTGTTACCTCATCTGGATCAGGTTACCAGACCATGGCAGGTGGACTCGTGCGTGTCTCCCCATCATTAGATGATTTTTTTATAACAAGCCAACGAGGTGCCTGGAGTAAAGATCTTTGGGTACTCGCAAGTGAAACACAAAAAGAGGAAACTTTACTCGTCCCAAAATCCGAGAATATTTCCATTTCGAGGAAGGGGTCTGGTGTTCCAAGTCGTGTAGCTGACAATCTTTTTTGGTTAGCTCGATATTTGGAGAGATCGGAAAACCAAACTAGAGTTTTCCGAGAAGCCACTTATAAAATTCTACAATTAGAAGATGGTTATGAAAAGGAAACTGTACACAATGTACTAAAACTTATTACTCATGTTACAAATTCATATCCAGGTTTTTTAGGAGACGATGCTAACGAACTACTTCTGTATCCATTTGGTGAATTACAAAAATTAGCGACGGATCGAAACTTGGTAGGAAGTCTCGCATTCAACTTACGTGGATTGGTTCATGCAAGTAAGTCGGTCAGAGATCGTCTGTCCGAAGATATGAAAAAAATAATGCTGAGTTTAGAAGACAATGCGAACAAACCGATTGAAACTTACGATCAGTTGATAGATATACTTCATAAGATAATTATCAATCTTTCTTCATTAACAGGTCTTTCCTTCGAGAATATGAGTCGAGAGGCAGGGTGGTATTTCCTAGATCTGGGTAGAAGAATTGAAAGATCTATCAATTTGATCTTAATTCTTCAGGGAATGCTCAGGTGGGATAGCTTTAAAGATAAGGCTTCCTTTGACAATTTACTAAGTATCAATGATATTCGAATAACATATAATAGGCGATATAGGGGTCGTATCGACCAAGAGTCTGTCCTTGATATTTTATTATTTGATATAACAAATCCTAGATCATTTGCATACCAATTGGATCAAATCAATATTGATATCAAACAATTGCCAGGTAAAGAAGATAAAATTATGTATGCAGAAGATCGTGCCGCACTACAGTTATACACTCATTTTAAGATGAAAGACATTGGTATTATTTTTTCTGAAGATAATCCAATGACTACAATTTACGATTGGTTAGAAGAGCTTCATGTTCTTTTACGTAACCTCTCGGATTCAATAAGTATTCGTTACTTCAATTATGCTGAAGAACAAACAAGAATTGGTGATGGAAATGGCGGATTTTAGAGTTATACATAAGACAAAATATGAATACGACGATTTAGTTGCGTATTGTCATAACATGGCTCATATGTATCCGCTTACTTCTCGTCATCAAGACTGTTTTAGGACTCACATTGCCGTAAATCCGAAACCAGTAGTATCCTCTTTTCGAAGGGACTATTTTGGAAACCAAGTCTTTTTCTTTTCTGTGGAAGACCCACACAAATCACTTGAAGTGATCGTAGAATCAACTATCCGAACTCATGCGGGAATGGGATTTGATCTTTCTAAGTCCATGCCCTGGGATCAAATCTACTCGCATATCAATCAATCAGAACTAAATGATGATCTCTTGTCGATTGAGTATGTTCAACCTTCTCAATTTATTAAATTGAAGGAAGTTTATGCTGATTTTGCACACGGTTTTTTTCCTCCTGGTCTACCAGTATTTTTGGGAGCACTTGGGATGACTGAGTTTATATTTAGAAATTTTAAATATGATGCAAAAGCAACAACCATCAACACTCCCGTAGAAGATGTGTTACGTGATAGAAAAGGTGTCTGCCAAGACTTTACACATTTGATGATCTCTGCTCTTCGGTCTATTTCCATCCCAGTTCGTTACGTCAGCGGGTATATAGAAACCTTTCCTCCGGAAGGACAACCCAAACTGCTTGGTAGTGATGCGACACATGCTTGGGTTTCTGTTTACTGTCCAACTTTGGGTTGGTTGGACTTTGACCCAACCAATGGTAAACTTATTTCAGAAGAATATATCATCACAGCAATAGGTAGAGATTATTCAGATGTCTCTCCACTCAAGGGAATTCTCTTTGGTGGTGGGAAACATAAATTAAAAGTTGAAGTTGACGTAATTCGCGAACAGATCTTAGAAAACTAAGTCTACTTTACTCCAAAGAACTGTTTCCATTCCTCTTCTTTAAATCCAATCAAAACACCTTTTTCTGATATTACGAAAGGTCTTTTGATCAGGTTTCCGTTTTCGCTAAGGGCTTTGAAAATTTGATCTTCCGAGAGTTTGTTTTGTTTGGTTTTCCAGTCACCTTCTCGGTAGTCTTTTCCAGACGTATTGAATAGTTTTTTAATGTCAGTTAATTCTTGTTTTGCTTTCTTTAGTTCACTGATCGATGGCGGTGTCTCTCGAATTTTCAGTTCTGAGAATTGAATTTGATGTTGTTTTAAGAATTTATTAGCCTTTTGGCAGGTTCCACAGGCGGAGTAGGCATAGACTTTTAGATTTTCAGGTTTCATCAGTAGTATTTTCTTACTTCCACAAATCTCGGAAATCTTTTTTCTGGAATTATGTTGTTCCAAGAGAACATTCCGTTGGCTCCTCTAACCACTCTCAAACTCGGGGGTCCCGCAAAAAAATACTGTGTAATAAAAACCATAGAAGACCTGCTATCAGCTCTTCGATATGCTACAGAGACTTCCATAAAAACTTATGTTCTCGGTGGCGGATCCAATACAATTTTTATGGACAGTGGATACGATGGATTCGTGCTCCATATGTTGATTCCAGGCATTCGATGTTTGGATTCAACTGATTCGTATGCAATATATAGAGTTGGGGCTGGGGTGGTATGGGATGATTTTGTTCGATTCACAGTAGAGCAAGGGTTAGCTGGCATTGAAGCATTATCAGGAATACCCGGTTCAGTAGGTGCAAGTCCTATTCAGAATATAGGAGCATACGGTCAGGAAGTTAAGGATACCATTCTCTCAGTCGAAACTGTTTCAACAAATGGAGAGAGGGAGGAGATAAACAACAAAGATTGCAATTTTTCGTATCGAAATAGCATCTTTAAATCAGGAATCAAATCAAAATCCATAGTTACATATGTTAATTTTAAATTGTCCAAAGTTGATCCTCCTTGTTTTCGATATCCTGAAGTCGCAAAATTCAAACATGAGTTAGAAGCAAAGTTCTATGTGAAAGAAGATGATGAGAATACGTCTGAAAAAAAAGAAGATCAAATATTGGAAAAACGGATTCAAATCTTCCAAGAATATAGAAATTTAATCCTTTCTCTTCGGAGAAAAAAGTCTATGGTTCTGGATGAATCAGACTATAACACGCGTTCGGTTGGTTCTTTTTTTATAAACCCAATTTTAAATGATAAAGAGATACAAAAATTTTTAAATCGATTGAAAGAACTATCGATTCAGCCGCCTCAAATTTTTCCGGAAGGTCAGGGATTTTCGAAGATTTCTGCAGCCTGGTTGATCGAACACTCAGGATTACAAAAAGGGTCTAAATTTCCAGGTGGAGTCGGAATTTCAGAAAATCATTGTTTGGCACTGGTGAATATCGACGGCTCTACCAAAGCCCTTTTGGAGATGGCGACCCAAATCCGAGAACAGGTTTTTCAAAAATTTTCAATTCACTTGGAAAAGGAACCAGTTCTCTGCTCCTAAAAAAGATTTGGAGAAAGCCGATACCTAAGAAAGACTGGGGTGGGTATGAATTCTAAACTCAAAAAATATTCTATTTATGCAGGGATCGGATTTGGGTTCCTTTTGCTTCTGTCAATAATCACATTTTTTATCGTAGATGAAGTCAAGGGAGGCGCTGTCGGAGATGGCCAAACGAAATATGAGCTGATCATCGATCCAGGTGAACCCTCTACGAAGGTCGTTAAAGAATTAGCCGCAGCGGGAATGATCAAGTCTTCCAGTTATTTTAGTTATTTAATCAAATTCACTCGTTCTGGAAGTAAAATCAAACAGGGAGTTTATGACATCAACGATGGAATGAGTTCTCGAAAGATTTTGGATGTGATCGTATCTGGGAAAGTAAAATTGGTAAACTTTACCGTGCCAGAAGGTTATAACAACCGTCAGATCGGCGATCTACTTGTTAGCAAAAAATTGGCAAACAGTCGCGAAGAATTTTTACAAGTAGCGAGTAGCCAGGCACTCATTTCCAAATACAATGTGCCTGCAAAAACTTTAGAAGGTTATTTTTTTCCAGAAACCTATTCGGTTCCTCTCAATTATCCTTTGGATAGAATCGCAGAGATGATGATCAAACGATTTTATAAAAAATTGGAGAGTATACCTGAAGCAAAAGGAATTTCTCCCGCAGATTTACACTTTCGAGTTGTACTTGCGAGTATCGTTGAAAGGGAAGCTGTGCGAAAAGAAGAAAGACCGATGATGGCTGGGGTTTTTTTAACGAGAATTGAGAAAAATATCAATTTAGAGTCATGTGCCACGATCCAATATCTATTCGATAAACCTAAAAAAAGATTATTTGAAACCGATTTAAAAATCGTATCACCGTATAACACTTATATTAACGGTGGTTGGCCACCTGGTCCGATTTCCAATCCAGGGCTTCCCGCTCTAATTGCTTCCTTTAAACCTGAAAAATCGGACAAACTCTTCTTTCTTTTGAAACCCGACGGTTCCCATTACTTTTCAGCTACATTTAAAGAACATCTGGAAGCAAAAAAGAAATATATTGATGTTTTATATCAATGATACTTTCCTTAGCGTTCATTTACAATCTGCTGCAAATGCTAATGGATTAGGTGTTGGAAGATAGATTATGGACGAAAATATTGTTGAATTGAATATTGCGATCGGTGGCATTTCCAAAGAGTTGTTAGACGTTCAGAAAGCTTTGGACAACTATCGCGAGAAGCAAAAACGAAAAGAAGCCATCGACGAGGAAGCCATAACCTTCGTTGAAAAAGCCGAGCTGGTCATCCAGAAAGCAGAACGAGGCGAATTAAAGTTAACTGACGACCAAGTGCGTCGGATCAAAAGCAATTTAGTAAAGATTTTGAATCGATTGGGGAGAGGGTAGGTGACCTGTTTGTCACACAGCTTTTACCAATCCTTTACCCTTCTGTAATCTCCTTGTAACAGAAAACCGCTACTTTGAAGGGAGCTAGGGGGAAATATTTCGTATCCCTTTCGGGCAGACCCGCTAGCCAAACAAATTCGATTTGATCGAAAGAGGATTCAAAATGAAAAATTTAATGAAGAAGGCAATTGTTGCTTCGCTCATCGTGATGATGGGGTTTGGAACTATCGATTGCCAAAAGAAGAAGGACGACAATACAGGACTATTGCTCGCTGCATTGTTTTTCCTGAATCAACCTGAATATACAGTTGTAGTAGTTGGAACTCTCAGAGGCGCTGATACACTTCCCTTGAAGGATGGAAGAGTGACTGTATCAAACGTTGATGGTGGTTCCTTTCTCTCTTCTGGACAAGAATCAATTTCTGATTTCACTTCTTGCCAGACAGATGGACCTGGACTTCCTCCAGCAAACGGAACGGTGGATGGAGAATTCACAATTATATTTAGAACGCCATCCCAAACCGGGAATTTAAAATTTGCGCCTACAGATGCCGCTTCTGCTACAAATACTAGCAATTGTTCAGTTATCGCTGCTCTTGCCGCAAGTGATTTTACAAACACCACTGGTCCTGCGGGAACGCTCGCAGTTAACATAAATCTATCGGACAGACAAAACACCGACCAAGTAAGTTTAAGCGGAAACTCTGGATATTCAATTACAGTAAAGTCTGTTAACGTATTTGTGAAAGGTGAGTATACATTACAGAGCCCAACCGTAGGTGAAAATGTGTGCGACGGACGCAGACTTTCTGGTGGTCCTCAAATAAAATCTGGATCAATCACAGGTTCTGAAACTTGGTCAGGCGGAATCTTGCTCCAAGGTACAGTGTTTGTTGAATCTGGTGCTACCATTACAGTTTCTCCAGGAACAGCAATTTTCGGACAGAGAGGTTCTTCCATTTTTTTCAAACCAGGTTCAAAATTAGAATCGGTCGGAACTGCAGCTGATCCTATTTGCTGGTCCTCCGCGAGCAACCTTGGATCGCGTTTTCCAGGAGATTGGGGTGGTATTGTTACTATAGGAACTAGTGGTGCTACAAGAACATCAAATACTGAAGGAACTACGCCTCAGCCTTACGGATCTGGAGCACCTAACACTGGTCCACAGAATTTAGTTATGGCATACAACATAATTGAATTTGGTGGGAACGAGGTTGCTCCTGGCGACGAATTAAACAACTTAAGTATGTATTCTTCCAACACTAGCCTTAGTCATGTCCAAGCTCACAGAGGTTTAGATGACCAGTTCGAAGCATGGGGTGGAACAGGTTCCTGGTCTAACATATTAGCGACTGGCGGACTTGATGACGATTTGGACCTAGATGAAGGATTCGGCGGTGCAACACCAGGCGTAGGTAATGGAACAACCATCTCTAGCTTCATCAGCCACAAATACCCGGCAGTCTGTGGAGGATCGGCTTCTACGGATCCACACGCTCTTGAGTGGGATGGGATTCATAATAATGGTGGAACAGCCTGTACGTCGGGTGGAGTGAACCGTTGTACAACCGTTACACTTAATAAGTTTACACTTATTGGTGCAGGTATTACGGGTGGCCAAGCGGGTAGATTGCGCGAAGGGGTAGTAGCTACTCTCCAAAATGGAATTTACCAAGGTTTCGCTCAAGGGATCCAAGCAAGAGATGAAGGTGGCGCAACGACAGATACGAATGTTACATTTACGACTGTCCGTGGAGACCTTGCGAACACTACTAGCACTGGAGCACCAACTGTTACAGGTTCCGTTACTGTTAACGTAACTGGACTCCCAATCATATCGGATGGTGGTATCAGTACTGAATCTAACTGTGGATTTGGTGCTACAAAACCAGACTATACTTTAAATGCAAGCAATGCTGCTGCAGGTTTTGGCGGTGCTGCAGATGGAAAGTGGTGGGATGGCTGGTCTGTATACAGAGCTCGTTAATCTCAACTTAAACTAAAGCTTAAAATAAACCCTGGCAGAAATGTCAGGGTTTTCTATTTGTAGAACATGAAATTAAAATTTTTATCATATCTGTCCGTTTCCATCCTGATCTCCTTAGTAGCCTGCAAAGAAAAAGATTGGAGAGATGATCCAAAATACCAGAACCCCGATCTGCAAGCAAAAGTTGAATCAGCAAAACAAGAGATTCTTTCGAATCGAAAGAAGAGTTATTCAATTGAAAATGGTTATTCATCCAAAGAAGAAGCGATACAGGAATTTCTGGTCGAAGTGAAAAATTCAAAGGAGTTTGGATCGTTTGCTAGTTATGTAAGCTGGGAACAACAGGTAAAAGTAATATTCCCAAATACATATGGATATGGTACAGCATTAGATTTTAGCCCTTTGGAGGATTATAGGAAACTTTTATCCGAAAGAGAGCAAGTTGGTTATCAAACTATCAAAGCAGCAATAAAAGAACCCTATAAAATTAAGAAAATAGAGTGGGAGAAACCAAGGCAGTATAATCAGCTGATCGCCCATAAACCAAAAGTAATCATATCCTCAAATTCGAAAGAGAATGACCTGAGCCAGATTAAGATGGTCTATGAAATTGGTGGTAAGTTTATTGTTGGGGTACTCGGGCCGTAAGTAGAACAAACGATTTGTTACATTTTTGTAATAAATGTTTCACTGTTTCGTAACGCACTACAAACTCCTTTTCATTTACCCCACTGGGTTCTTCTAGATTCTTGCCCTTAACGAGATATCTATGAAACATTCAAAATTTTTGAGGGCTAGTTTACTTTTAATTACCTTCATTTTACCTACTTTGTTATATTCGCAGGCGACTGGTTCCATCCGAGGGACCATCATCGACTCCGAAAATGGAGAAGCCGTTTTCGGTGCGACAATCGTTGTTAGGTCCGAGAAAAAATTTGCTAAAACGGATTTTGACGGTAAATACGTTTTAGAGCTTCCGCCGGGTAGCTACCAAGTAGAATACCAAATGTATGGGTATGGTCCACAGACTCGATCCGTTACAGTTGTAGCCGGTAAACCGGTTCAAATAAATGTGACTTTTGGGGCACAAGTCCTCCAGACTGTCGAAGTAAAAGACAGGGCAATTAATGAATCAGATGCATCTCTATTACAACTTCAGAAAAAAACAGCTTCTGTCTCCGATGCGATTGGTTCGGAATCTATAAAAAAATCTCCAGATTCATCAGCAGGTGAAGTCGTTCGACGTGTAACAGGAATTACCTTAATTGGAGGAAAATATGTATTTGTTCGAGGTCTTGGTGAAAGATACTCATCTACATACTTGAATGATGCTTACATTCCTTCAACGGAACCTGACAAACGAGTTGTTCCACTCGATTTGTTTCCTGCTAGTTTGATCAAAAATATCAGAATCATTAAGTCATTTGTACCGGAAGAATCAGCAGAATTTTCAGGTGGTCTTGTTAAAATTGAAACCAAGGAATATCCTGATGATTTCATAATGACATTGGGATTAGGTGTTGGATACAATTCCAACACGACTCGAAACAGATGGTTAACTTTTAAAGGCGGAGATTTCATAGGAAGACCTACAGCCGATCAAGAACTGCCGGATCTTGTAAAAGCTGTTCCTAACTTTCTACCTTTTGA
>JALOTI010000043.1 GCA_025457985.1 Leptospira sp. | reverse complement strand
CTTTGGGTATACAAAACTTCTGAATCCAAAACAAAGCCTTGTTTTAGAAGGATATTGGAACGGAACACAATTCCAAAAAGAACAGACCATATCTAGTTCAGAGCATTTAAAGGAAAAAGAAAAGGTCACCGAATAGATTTTAAGTTTCGGATACCTAGAGCATCGTAAATTTTTCGCGTCGCCTTAGATTTGTTTAGCGTATACATATGAATGCCAGCAATTTTGTGATCTAAAAGATCTCTCACTTGTTCAGTCGCCCAATGTATACCTACGTTTTCCGCATATTCATCGTCTTCAGCTCTTGAGAGTGCCTTCAAAAGTTTAGCAGGGAATTTTGAACCAAGAGCTAATTCAGCCATCCTCGCCATTCCTTTCCTAGATGTAACAGGCATTATGCCGGCAATAATCGGAACTTTAATCCCAGCGATTTCGCATCTTTCAACAAAATCATAAAAGTCATTGTTATTAAAAAAAAGCTGCGTACAAATATAATCCGCGCCTTGATCTACTTTCCATTTGAGATACTCAATCTCTTTCAAACGATTTGGAGTAGAGGGGTGACCTTCAGGAAATCCTGCTACTCCGACTCCCATCTCCGGAAATTCTTTTTTTATGAATGATACAAGCTCACCGGCAAATTCAAATCCATTCTCTGTTTTTATAAATTCGCTTTGGCCTTTTGGAGGATCTCCCCGAAGGGCCATGATGTTGTGAATTCCTGAAGTATTGTATCTTTTTAAAATGGTTAGGATTTCATCTTTTGTTGAACCGACGCAGGTAAGGTGGCTAACAATTGTCAGTCCAGTCTTTTCTTGTAATTTTACAACCAGGTCATGGGTGAGATCGCGGGTTGAACCACCAGCTCCGTACGTCACACTTACGTAGGCGGGATTGAGATCTGAGAGATCCTGGATAGTTCGGAAGAGATCCAAAGATGCCTCTTCATTTTTAGGAGGGAAAAATTCAAAACTGATTGAGATTTCTCTTTGTTTTAAGACTTCCGAAATATGCATATTCACTACTCTCTAAATTCGAATATTTTTCTCAAGCCCCTTGTTTGCTAAAAGCCAACCTTTTGAGGCTTTTGTTTTAATCGCAAGCCATAAGGAAAATTTTGGAAACAGTGCGGGAAGGTGGACAATGGAAAAACGAAGATATCCTGGAACCAAAATTTCACCTGGATTTTTTCGAATTGCCTTTTTGATAGCACTAACGACTTGAATGGGTTCAATAACTGGTGTGAAGATGGAGGGTGTCACACCATCTGTCATTCTAGTTTTCACCATACTCGGGCAAATCCAATTAACTTCCAGGTTTGAATTGTAGAATTCCATTCGTAACGCCTGTGAAAAACCAACTACAGCGTGTTTTGTGGCTGAGTAAACAGCCGTGCCCTCTGAGCCAAATTTACCCGCAATACTTGCAAGATTGATGATGGAGGATTTTTTTTCTGAGATTAAATAAGGTATCAGTGAATGTGTTAGATGGATGAGTCCTAGAATGTTAATATCGATGGCCTTTTTCCAAACTAAAAATTCCTTTTCAGCAAAGGGTCCAGAAGGGGCTATACCCGCATTATTGATTAGGATTTGAAATCTGAGTTTTTGCTTTTTTAGATTTTTTACGAATTTTTCAATTTCCATAGGATTTGAAATATCGCATACAAATCCAAAAAATTTTTGACCTGCACCTTCGACGACTTCTTTAGTTTTTTTTAAGAGATTGATATCCAAATCTACTCCAATGATATCATTCCCATCTTTGGCAAGCTGTTCTGCAGTCAGAAGACCGATACCCATTCCAGAACCAGTGATCAAAATCGTATTCCCAGATAGTTTCATACATTCAAACTTGCATATTTTTTTCTTTCGTCAATTGCATTCGATACAAAAAATGAGTCGAGATGCCTTATAAATTATTAAAGCCTGAATTGGGCCAGCGAATTGGCCAAACCTCTTCTACGAATGATTGGATCAAAGATCCCTCAATACCTTATGGAGCTTGGGTTTTATCGGAGGAACAGACTTCAGGGAAAGGTCGTGGAAATCACGTATGGCAAACATTAGGTGATGAGCCCTTTATTTTTTCGGGAAAAATTCAAATCCCTGCTCATGATCTATCCTTACCCTTATTTTCATTATTTACAGCAAGAGCTTTGCTAAATACGATTTTCCATTTCTTTCCTGAACGTTTGGAAGACACCACGATCAAATGGCCAAATGATATATATCGAGGAGATAAAAAAGTCTCAGGAATTCTAATTGAATCAGAGTTTGTGCAAGGATTGTATTCAATAGTAATCGGGATTGGATTGAATTTTTATGGGACCTCAGTTCCAAAAGATTTGGAACGAATTGCAACCTTTGTCTCAGATCACCCTTTGGAAGAAGGTAGATTGGAGCAGTTTGCTTTTCGACTTATCGAAGAGTTAAACGCAAGTGTGATCCACCTTCTCGACCCAGGTCAGATTTTGAAGGAGTTGGTATGGATAGAATCGTATTCTTATTTAAAAGATCAGATTGTTGAGACTGAGATGAATGGAAAAATGGTTCGGGGTAGAGTTTTGGGGTTTGATGAATTTGGATTCCTTTTAATTATGACCGAGTCAGGCGAAAAAATAGAATTAATGGATTCATCTCCAAACTTTCGGATAGTTTAAATGTCAGAAAAACCTTTGCTCTTAGTCATTGATGTTGGGAATACCAATACCGTTTTTGGGATCTTTCAGGAAGGTAGTGAAGAACCTGATTTCCACAAAAGAACAGTTACCAGGCGAGATCGTACTTCCGATGAACTTGGCCTTTTTCTGAAAGGATTTTTAACGCAAGAAAATGTTCGTTCTGAAAGGATCAAACGAGCAATTTATTCTTCCGTAGTTCCAAGTTTGAACCCGATCATTGAACGTATGTTAGAAGACTGGTTTGATGTTAATCCCAAAAGAATCACTTATGAGATGAATCTCAATTTTGGAATCAGTTATCCTAGGCCTTTTGAAATTGGTGCTGATCGACTTGTAAATGCTGCGTATTGTGCAAAAAACTATCCTAATAAAAAAGCAATCTTAGTAGATTTGGGAACTGCTACGACATTTTGTGTTATCAATGAAAAACCAGAATATGTCGGTGGAGTGATAGCCCCTGGATTAAAAATCTCGATGGATGCACTTACTCGTAACACCGCCCAGCTTCCTCCCATCGTATTTGAGTCCCCAAAAAAAGTATTAGGGGGCTCCACTGTGGAATCTATTCAAGCAGGGTTTTTCTATGGATGGGTTGGTTTACTCCGTGAAATCGTGAGAGCAATTAAAGAAGAACAACCTGGAGACTATATCGTCGTTGGGACAGGTGGTTTAGTTAGCACCATTCATGCTTCGCATAATCAAGTTTTTGATGAAATTGATCCAATGATGACTCTCAAAGGACTTAAAATTTTAGCAGATTTAAATATTTAAACCGAGAATGTGCTTTGTCAATGCGTCTCCTATCAACTGATATCCGGTTTCATTTGGATGAATAGGGTCGGAAAGAGGATATAGGGGAATCGTTTGGGTTTCAAAAAGTTTCTGTAAATCCACAAAAGAATACTTAGGCGATTGTTTTGTTAAATCTACAATTGTTTGGTTATTAGTAGCAATAATGGATTGGATAGAAGCCATATTTGTCAAAGGAAGTTTACAGAAAATTAAATTTGGACTAGGGTTAATCGTTAGATGATCAATTAAACTTTGGTAATTTTCTCTAAATCCTTGGGTTCCTGTTACCATTGCATCATTTGTCCCAAGTTCGATGATGAATAGATCGGCTTCCGATGCATGCAATTGGCTCCTTCGAGCTAACCAGTCTGTAACCGTAAAACCAGCTATCGATACATCCCTCACGACAAACTGACTTGGAAGTTTCTTACTTAAATAAAATCCATCAGACCATTCAGATAAAGAGTCGCCGACAATTGTGATACGTTTTTGCATATTTAAACTTCCTAAAATTGCTAGACTTGGGTTTTCTTTACTTTCGGAATGATAACAGTTATTTACTGAACATATAAAAGTTAGTAAAAAGACAATTTTTAATACTTTTAATTGGATATTCAATTCCCTATCCTATTTGTTGTGGACAGGATTTTTTATAAATACTGTCGTTTTAAAATTCATCCAATGTTCGGAGCTGACTGGGATCTGCCAATGAACTCGTCTCCAATTTTTACTGTCGGACAAATGGGATTTGATTGTTTGGTTCATTAGACTTTCCTCATAAAATACAAATGCATCCATACTTCGAATTGTATTTTGATATGCAGTGGTCGGAATTTCTAATTCACCTGGAATAAATTCATATAGTTTGGCACCAGGTATTTTTGATCTCAGATAAAAATAGGGGTCAGGAATTGATTGAATATAGATATTCTTAGAATTTTGTAGCAGTTCACCTAGTTTAGAAAACTGTTCATTTTGAATTGATATGGTATCGTACTTTTGCCAATGGATATAATGATTATAGATAAGTCCAAAGTAGGTCAGGCTTATGGCGCCTAACATAATATACTTACCGATTGGCAATTGTTTATAGAGATATACAAATCCAAAAGCAAGTGGAAAGAGACTATGAACTACATACCATCCTTCCGATGATGAGTAAAGGGAGAAAAAAACTACAGAAATCCATATCCAATAAAAAATACTTTGATGGGTGAATTTTCCAAATTTTTTAAATTCAGAAATGGTTAGATATCCGATGATCCCCAACTGGAGGACGAATAGTGAAAGTTTGAGTTTGGAGAAAGTGAATCCATAGGCAAATACTTTAACTTTGTCTAGCCAGGTAAAGGATTCAAACAAAGTTTTTTTTCTTGTAAGTTGAGATCCAAATTGGATCAAAAATAGATTCCAATCTGGGTGAATGTAAGCGATCCAAAAAACAATAGGTAATACAGCGCCTGTTCCAAATAGTAAACTAGTTTTAATTTTGTTTGGTTCATTCAATATCAAATATAAAAATGAAACCAAACCAAGCGAACCACCAATCGGATGTGCTAAGAATGACATTGATACAAAAAAACCACTAAAGAAAATCGAGATTATATTGTCTCTTTTTGAAATAGCTAAATACAAACTTAACAAAAAAAACAAGGCTGTTAACCCTTCCATTCTTCCCGCTCCACCAAAACGGAATAGAAGTGGTTCCCATAAGATCAAACAATAACCACATAACTTTTGTTTGAGATCAAAACCCCAAAAATCCAATATTTTGATAAAAATAAGAGCAGAGCAAAAAAAGCTAAAAATGTTCAAATATCGGCCAACAAGCAAAGAGTCAGGAAAAACCTTAAGCAGGGAACCTAGTATTATAATAAAGTTAGGTGGCATCCATAGGGTTTTTGACTCCATGCCTGGTATCAAACCATTCAACACTTCCGTCGCCATGACATTCTGAGTTGCTAATGAATATGCAGGTGAAAAAAAAAGAACTTCATCCGGCCATATTACCGGCAATGAACCTTGGTTTATCCAGACTTGGAAAAAAAAGAGGAATGTGATACACCAAAATGCGACATTGGCGATCACAGTATTGCGGTCGTTATTTAGAAAGAGAGGCTGTAGCTTCCTGTTCGGTTTCAAATACTTCGAAGAGGTCAAGTAACTCAACCACATCAAAAACCTTTTTCACGGGAGGAGTGATGCAACAGAGTTTGAGTTTTCTACCTTGTTTGTCTAACTCACGGACCATTCCCACGAAGATACGAATCCCGGAGGAAGAAATATAGGATATCAACTCTAGATTGATAATGATATCACCATCGCCAGATTGGACATCTTCCGCAAGTTTCGCCTCCACCTCATCCGAATGAGTGATATCCAAACGCCCGTTTAAGTGGACCAAGGTGTGTTTTCCGATTTTTTTGGTTTTAATTTCCAAATTGCGCCTACTTGGAGACTAGAATCTTCGTTTATTCGAAAGCTTCAAGAAATTTTTAAGCGGCTTTGTTTTCGCGGGCGGTAAAAAGTCGCAACTTGGCAAATTCTACCGTTGGAAGAACCGTCTGAATTCGGTCTTTTGTGCTTTGAGCAGACCTATGTCCCAAAAACTCTTGGATCTCCCAAATTGGGAAGCCTCTATGATACAGATGGTGTGCGATAAAGTCCCGGATTTGGTTTCCGCTGATCTCTTTTGAAATCCAGTTCCCTACCTGCTTAAGAATCCTTTGCACAGATCGCAGAGAACTTTTTCCATTTCTCCCTGGAAACAAATATTCATTCTTAGGGTAATTGAGAATATATCGATCGAGTTCCTTCCCAAATCCTTCATCGAAATAAATGGACCGCGGTTTCAGTTTTTCATTCGGAATGATAAAACACTTCGACTTGTTTATGGTCACATTTGCAATGCGAATATTAATCAGTTCCGAAATCGTCGCACCAGTCAAAAACAAGAACTTAACGAGAATGTAATGAACAAATTTTTTTTGACGTAAGTTGCTCAGAATCAGCTCGATATCACAGCTAGATATAGGGCTTCCCGTATCAATTTGATCCAATTGAATTGTTAGAATTTGAGGAAGTAAGATTGTCTTTTTCATTTTTTCTTTTAACATAGTTTTCCTTATCTTGGTCTTACGGATAACAATCAATTGAGATAGTATTGTCACCAAACCATCGTTTTGGTCCAAAAATTTCAGAGAATTTGGAAAAAAAATCAACGGGTATTTTCGTCGATTTTCTGCTTGATTCTTAGGCAGGTAAGGATTTCATTCTGGGAAAAACCTAAAGGAACCAATGGATGGAATCATTAGAGCTAAAAACGACAGACCCTGAATTGCAACTTACACCTGAAGATCTCAAAAAAGTTGATGAAATGGTGGGGCAGATTCAGCTCAAAGATCCTAATGATGTGATCCAGTTTGGATCGGCAGCTCAGGCAAAAGTATCGGAGTTTGCAGATAAAGTCCTTGCTGAAATCAAAACAAAAGACTCTGGATACGCTGGAGAACTACTGAATAACCTTCTTTTTAAAATTAAGGATTTAAATCTCAGTGGAGTGGGGGGTGAAGGAAGTGCCCTTTCCAAAATTCCGATCATCGGGAGTATCTTTGATGCATCTCGTAGGTTTTTAGCAAAATATGAAGACCTCCATGCGCAAATTGAGAAAATTATAGAAGAGCTTCATACCGCCCGTACAAATTTGACCAAAGACATTACCTTATTGCAGGCGTTATATGAAAAAAACTTAGAGTATTTCAAAGAAATTCAACTTTATATTGCGGCTGGTGACAAAAAAATCCAAGAGTTTAGGGAAAAAGTTCTGCCAGAACTTTTGGCAAAGGCACAAGCACAAGGGGACACAATGTCCTCACAAACCTATCAAGATTTTGTTCAAATGGTGGATCGTTTCGAAAAGAAAGTTCACGATTTAAAATTGAGTCGAATTCTTGCCCTTCAAACTGGTCCACAGATTAGGCTCATTCAAAATGGAAACCAGGTACTTGTAGAAAAAATCCAAAGTTCCATTTTAAACACAATTCCCTTATGGAAAAATCAAATCGTTATCGCCATTGGACTTTTTAGACAAAAGAAAGCACTTGAGGCACAAAAGGAAGTGTCTAAAACAACAAATGATCTCATCCAAAAAAATGCGGAGCTATTAAAAACCGGTACCGTGGAAATTGCTAAGGAATCGGAAAAAGGCATTGTTGAGATTGAAACTCTAAAGAAAGTGAACCAACAATTGATCGATACGATTACCGAAACACTGAAAATACAAGAAGAAGGTCGAATGAAACGTAAAACTGCTGAGCAAGAGTTGGTAAAACTAGAATCTGATATAAAACAAAAACTTTTGGAATCCAGATAGATAAATGTCAGAGACTGTTTTAGAACAAGACGCCGATGAAAAAAAATGGGCTAGACGCGCTCACCTATCTACACTAATAACTTATCCTCTAGCGCTACTGCCTTTTCCGCTGTTGTTTACGAACTTAGGCACCATTCTTTTTCCATTCTTAATTTGGCTTTCTCGGAAAAAATCATCCTATTCCGCAAAACAGTCGTTAGAAGCAATATATTTACAAGCCATTTTAACTTTTGGTTTTTTTGGTTTTGGAGATAAATTTGCGAACGACCGAGTTCTTATGGTTTTTTCCTACGTGTTCCTATCTTTTCTGCATGCCATATTACTAGGGATCGGAATTTTTCGAACAACGATTGGTAAACCACATAGTTATCCATTTAGTTTCTTCCCATTCCTTTTTTCAAATTCGACTACAAAAGAAAATTGGAATGAGCTCAAGAAAAAGATCGGTGATAAAGAAGTTTTTGCAGAATTTAAAACTCAGATGGAAAAATTGGATAGTCTTAGGGCCGTTGCTGAAAAGGAAGTCAAAAGCCTAAATGATTCAGAGCTCCAAACGCTCGGAAACGAATATGTTCACTCTTTGAGTGATTTAAGAATTCGTCTCACCGAAGAACCAACTTCTTTGAAGAAAGCAAAACAGTTTCTAAATTATTTTCCAGAAACAGTAGCAAAAATATTAAATCAATACAACAAAGTTAGTCGAGACAATACAGCATCCGACCAACAAAAACGTAAGGACGAATTAAAGCAGTTATTAAGCGAAGTTATTAAAACTTCGGAACAGGTAAGACAAAAACTAAGAGCAGACGAAACTCTCAATTTGGATGTTGAAATCACTGCGATGAAGAAAAACATCGAGTTTGGTGGTTACTAGTGCTATCTGAAATCAAATCGAGGTACATTCATTTCCTGAATTTTTTGCCGACTGTTGAGAGTTTTCTTATAGAAAAGCATTCACAAGCCAATCTATCAATTGAAGAAAAAGGCTTATATAATCTCGTCACCGAAGCCGATTTAGGTGCTGAATTACTCATCCAAAAAGAAATCCAAACTTACTTCCCTAGTGATGGAATTTTAGCTGAGGAAGGCGGCGCGATCGAACCAACACATGGAAATTCTGGATATAAATGGGTGGTTGATCCAGTAGATGGGACTACGAATTTTGCCCATGGATTGCCACTCTATGGTATTTCCGTTGGTCTGGTTGAGTCAGAAACCAATTTACCGATTATGGGTATGGTTTTTTTTCCTGAGCTAAATACATACTATCATGCGATTCGAGGAGAAGGTGCTTATCGCGAAAAAAAACAGATCTTTGTTTCAAAGACAAAGACTATGAAAGACTCACTTTTTGTTACTGGGTTTCCTTATGATCGAAACCAATCCCTCGATGCTTTACTTTTATATTACAAATCTATACTTCAAAAATCTAGAGGCATACGT